>CAYOFR010000038.1:0-17755 GCA_964403475.1 uncultured Candidatus Saccharibacteria bacterium
TTTTTGCCATGTGTATTGTGTTGGATTCAAAGGATATTTCTGTTTCCTCAAGTCATTTTGCTTGGTTCTGCTCTTTTGTGGAAAGATAAAAACATCCTAAAGTATACCTATAGGCTATCTATTATAGGTGCACTTTTTGCCTTGTATCATACTTATACAAATCTAGGTGGCCACTCTTTTACTCCTTGCACGGCCGTAGGGGGTGATTGTGCTAAATTGTATGTCATGGAATTTGGCTACATCACGATACCCACAATGTCTCTAACCGTTTTTGCTTTATTGATACTCACTTTTATTGCATCAAAAAGAAAATCTAGAATTTCAAATTTGATATAGAAAAATGGAAGAAGTTAATTTAAAGAAAAATAAAAACTGGTATGATCAGGACGTTTCGGACGTTCTCTCTGTTTTGAATTCTTATGAGCACGGACTTTCAGAGGATGAGGCTAAAAAACGTATTTCTCTGTATGGAAAAAACAAATTACCAGAAGCTCCCAAAGACAGCCATCTTAAAATTTTCATCAAACAATTTCAAAGTCCTCTTATATATATCCTCCTTATTTCAAGTTTGATAGTCTTTTTTCTTGAAGAAAAGGTCGATGCTTACATAATACTTTTTGTACTTGTAGCAAATGCTCTTATAGGTTTCTTTCAGGAGGGTAAGGCGCAAAACACACTTTCTGCTCTAAAAAAGTTTACAAAAACTGATGCTGTCGTAATGAGAGACAATAAAGAGATTGTCATACCTGACGAGGAGATTGTGCTTGGCGATATAATAGTGCTCAGAGAGGGTGACAAGCTTTCTGCGGATGTTAGGATTATCGATTCTACAAATTTTAAAGTAAACGAGTCTGCTTTAACGGGCGAATCCATACCAGTTTCTAAAAATTCCTTAGTCATAAATCAAAAAGAAATTTCTGTTGCTGATCAGCACAATATGGCATTTAAGGGTACTTTTGTTGTGACCGGTACAGCGCGAGCTGTTGTTGTGTCTACTGGTGTAAATACTGTAATAGGTAAAATTTCAGAGAAAATAATCACTATAGATTCTGATGCTCCACTGAAAAAGGATATTGAAAAGTTGTCTAGATTTTTGAGTGTGTTGGTTTTGATTGTAAGTCTGTTTGTCTTTGTTCTTGGTATCTATATAGGAAATTCTGCTAGGGATATGTTTTTTACATCGGTCGCCGTCGCTGTTTCTTTGATTCCAGAAGGTCTGCCTATAGTGATTACTTTAGTTTTGGCTACTGGAGTATATAGAATGGCAAAAAGAAATGCTCTTGTTAAAAAACTGCAGGCTGTTGAATCTTTGGGGCAAGCAAACGTGATTGCTGTAGATAAGACTGGAACTATTACAAAAAATGAATTGATGGTCGAAAGAGTTTTTGTGTCAGGAAAAATGTTTGATGTATTTGGAAATGGGTATGAATCAAAGGGTGAGATAAGGTTAGATGAAAAAGAAATTGATTTTTCAAACCATCCGGAGCTTTTATTTATTGGAAAGATTTCCGCTTTTTGTGCTGATGCAAGAGTGTCTTTTTGGGAAAAAGAAAGTGTGTGGAAGGTCTCGGGTGATCCTACAGAAGCAGCGATGTTGGTCTTTGGTGAAAAGGTTGGTTTTAACAAAGACGACCTTGAGCAAGAAGAGCCAAAAATAATGGACATACCCTTTGATGCTGTGACGAAATTTCACACGACCGTTCATTTGGTTCAGAAGAAAATGTTTTTGTCTGTAGTCGGTGCTCCGGAGACAGTTTTGTCTTTGTGTAAATTTATAAAAGAAAATGATGAGATAAGAAAGATTACTGAGAAAGAAAAAGAGAGTCTGGAATCTCACATTCACAGCATGTCTCGTAAGGGTTTGAGGGTCATAGCTTGTGCTGTAAATATTGATGCTGGAAATGATATCAAACTAGACGCCTTGCCAGAACTTACATTTGTCGGCTTTTTGGGAATGAGGGATGTATTGAGAGAAAATGTGGCTGAGTCTGTCGCTTCTGCACAGGAGAGCGGAATTAAAGTTGTAATGATTACTGGTGATCATGTTGTCACGGCAGAGGCTCTGGCCCGTGAAGCGGGTATATTTAAAAATGGTGATAAGGTGATGACCGGTAAAGAAATAGAAGAGTTGACTGTAAAAGAACTTTCCCATCATCTATCTTCAGTATCTGTATTTGCTAGAGTGACTCCTGAGCATAAGCTAAAGATTATTGAGGCTTATAAAGCCAAGGGGCAGATTATCGCTATGACTGGGGACGGTGTAAACGATGCTCTTTCTCTTGTTTCTGCTGATTTAGGTATCGCTATGGGTAAAATAGGTACAGAGGTCACGAAAGAGGCTGCTGATATTGTTCTTTTGGATGACAACTTTAAAAGCATCATATCTGCCATAGAAGAGGGTAGAAATATATATTCAAGTATAAAGAAAGTTATTTTGTATCTATTTTCTACCGGTGTAGGAGAGCTTTTGGTCGTTGTCGGTGCTATTTCTCTCATGATGCCACTTCCTCTTTTACCAAGCCAAATACTTTGGCTCAATCTAGTGACTGATGGTTTTCTAGTTGTGGCAATGGCAATGGAGCCTAGAGAAAAATTGGGTAAAAAACGAGCTCAGGGTCATAATAGTTTTTTTGTAAACAAATCTTCTCTTTTTAGAATAGTACTGATGGGCTTTGTAATGATGATCGGTACACTTTTTGTATTTAAGTTATCTAATTCTGAAGACATGGTAAAAGGGTGGACGATGTCTCTCACTGCCCTTGCTGTCTTTCAGTGGTTTAATGCTTGGAATTGTCGTACAGAAAATCACTCAATTTTTTCAAAGAAGTTCTTTTCTAATTTGTATTTAGTGGGCGCTATTATAATAGTTGTACTGCTACAGATTTTTGCAGTCTACAATCCTTTTATGCAAAAAGTGTTGCATACTACGTCTCTAAATGTCTCAGAGTGGATACTTATCATAAGTGTGTCGGCTAGTATAGTTTTGGTGGAAGAAATAAGAAAGTTTTTTATTAGATATGGTCATAAAAATTTGCAGACACTACCTTAGCGTGTTATCTTCAGATAAATGAAAAAGATAAAAGTTGTTACTCATAATGGTGATTTTCACAGCGACGATGTCTTTGCTGTAGCTATTCTTCAGGTAGTTTTTGGTAAAGATAATATAGAAGTCTTACGCACTCGTGACGAATCTTTTTTTGATTCTGCTGATATTTTGCTTGATTTGGGTGGTATATATGATGAAGAAAAAAACAGATTTGATCATCATCAGTCTGGTGGAGCAGGTCAGAGAGAAAACGGCATACCGTATGCATCTGCTGGTCTAGTTTGGAAAAAGTTTGGTGAGCAGGTTTGCGGAAGTAAAGAAATTGCTTTGTCTGTTGATGAAAAACTTTTCTTACCGATTGATGCAAATGATAACGGTGTAAATATTTACGGATCAACTTTTGGTGATTTTTTGCCATACACTATTCAGGATCTGGTTAATATCTTCCGCGCTACATGGAAAGAAGAAAAATCTTTAAATGATGAAAGGTTTATAGACGTTGTCTCCTGGGCTCAGAAAATAATAGAAAGAGAAGTCTTGCTTGCAAAACATTACAAAGAGGCAGAAGCTCTGGTAGAGCAGGATTATCAAAGAGCAGAAGATAAAAGGTTGATAATCCTTAATGGAAAATACCCTTGGTCAAAAGTCCTTATGAATCACCCAGAACCTCTTTTTGTGGTCTATCAGGATGGCGTAAATGATTTTTGGAGAGTAAAGGCTGTCGGGGAGGATAAACAAGTATTTAAAAATAGAAAAGATTTTCCTGCATCTTGGGCTGGTAAAAGAGATGCTCAATTGGCAGAGATTACAAAAGTTCCTGATTCTTTGTTTTGCCACAACAAGCTTTTTCTCGCTGTTGCTAAGTCAAAAGAAGGTGCACTCGCTTTGGCAAAGATTGCTTTAGAAAATTAACACTTGAAAACTAGCCAAAATACTATAGTATCAAGTGTAATATGGCATTTATAGACGAATTAAGACTCCACATAAAAGCTGGCAACGGTGGCAACGGCGTTGTTCGTTGGCGTCAGGAAAAAGGGAAAGATAAGGCTGGTGCAGCTGGTGGCAACGGTGGTGGAGGAGGAAGTGTATATGTTCAGGCTGTGAGAGATCTGGCTCTTTTTAGAAAATATAAACATATAAAAGAGATTGTCGCAGAAAACGGAGGCCCGGGAATGAGAAACAGTATGCACGGTAAGAACGGAAAAGATTTAATAATCGATTTGCCTATAGGAAGTGTTTTGACCAATCTTTCAAATGGAAAAAAATTCAACCTTCTAAAAGATGGTGAAAAAATAATGATACTCGAGGGCGGGCGAGGAGGTCTCGGTAACGAACATTTCAAAGCTTCTACAAATATTAGACCAAAAGAAAACACTCCTGGAAAAGAGGGGGAGTCAGCAGATTTTTTTATAGAGTTAGAGCTCGTCGCGGATCTTGGCTTGGTGGGTCTTCCTAATGCTGGAAAATCTAGTTTACTTAACGTCCTTACAAATGCCAAAGCAACTGTGGGTAGTTATGAATTTACTACACTAGAGCCAAATCTTGGAGATATGTACGGATTTATCGTCGCAGACATTCCCGGTCTGATAGAAGGAGCTTCTCAGGGAAGGGGTTTGGGTCATAAATTTTTAAGACACATCAAACGAACAAGAATGATTCTACATTGTATTTCTTTAGAAAATGAAGATGTTGTGTCTGTATATAAAACAATAAGAAAAGAATTAGGTGAATATAGCGAAGAACTTTCTTCCAAACAAGAAATTGTTTTACTCACAAAGACTGACGCTGTCTCAGAAGACGTTTTAAAAGAAAAGAAAAAAGCCCTATCAAGGCTTAATAAAGACATATTTTCTGTTTCTGTATTAGATGATTCCTCTATAAAAGAATTAAAAGATAATCTAGTCAAAATGCTTTCTAAATAAGCAGGGGTAGTAATACTCAGATTTTTCGTATAATATAAGGGAAAATAAAATGTCTTCAGAATACAAACTCACAGTCGGCCTAGAAATACATGCTGAGCTCAAAACAAAGACAAAGATGTTTTGTAACTCAAAGAATGATCCAGAAGAAAAGCGTCCAAACGTCAATATTTGTCCTATCTGTATGGGTCATCCAGGTACATTGCCTGTAATAAACAAAGAAGCTGTAAAGCACGTTATTAGACTAGGACTTGCTGTAGGTGGTGAGATAGCTGATTTTACAGAGTTTGATAGAAAGAATTATTTTTACCCAGATATACCAAAGGGTTATCAGATAAGTCAGTATAAGTATCCTTTGGTTAAAGGCGGCTCTGTGGCTGGTATAGCGCTTACCAGAGTTCATCTAGAAGAGGATACAGCCAAATCTACTCATGATACTGGAGATTTTAGCTTGGTTGATTTCAACCGTGCTGGTGTGCCACTTATGGAGCTTGTTACTGAGCCTGTAATACATAGCGCAGAAGAAGCTTCTCGTTTTGCAAAAGAATTACAGCTTCTATTGCAGTATTTGGGTGCCGGAGAGGCAAATCTAGAGAAGGGAGAGATGAGAGTTGAAGCTAATATTTCTGTAAGCAAAGAAGATGGTAAGTTTGGAACAAAAGTAGAAGTAAAAAATCTAAACTCTTTTAAGGCTGTAGAAAAAGCTATTATGTTTGAAATGGATAGGCATATTGATTTACTTGAAAGAGGAGAGAAGGTCGTACAAGAAACTCGTGGTTGGGATGAACACAAAGAGGTTACATTTTCTCAGAGAATAAAAGAAGATTCTCACGATTATAGATATTTTCCAGATCCAGATTTACCAAAACTTTATATTTCTAGAATTCCAGAATTTTCTAAAGAATTACTGTTGAGTTCTATGCCCGAGCTTCCTTGGGAGAGGCGAGAGAGGTTTGTAAAAGATTATGGAATGAAAGAGGAGGATGCGGAAATGTTTGTGAGACTTACAGCTCTTGGTTCTTATTTTGAATTGGCGGTGTCGGGATTTGAGGGGGACAAGAAGCTTATCAAGCTTACTTCCAACTACATGATCTCTGATCTTATGGGACTCATAAAATCTACTGGTGTTGATGTAGCTCAAGCTATCGTCGATTTGGGTAGTAAGGTAAAGGCAAGTAGTTTTGCTTCTTTGGTAAAGATGGCTGGGGAAGGAAAAATATCATCTCGCGGAGCAAAAGATATTTTGAAGATAATGTATGAAGTAGGAGGTGCTCCAGAAGAAATAGCGATTAGAGAAAATTTGATGCAGGAGAGTAATGTTGATGCGTTAAAAGTTATTATAGAAAAAATAATTTCAGAGAATCCAGAAGTTGTTGCTGATTACAAAAAAGGAAAAGAGTCTGCTTTACAGTTTTTTGTGGGACAGGGGATGAAGGCAACAAAGGGATCTGCGAATCCAACTGTTTTAAAAGAAATTTTGATCTCATTGTTGAAATAAAAAATAAAATTTTGAAACAAAAAAGCATCTCAATCCGAGATGCTTTTTTGTTTGGTTTTTTGAAGATTAGTCCTCGAGGTGCAGTATGTTTAATTTCCTTACTTGATTTTTGTTTTTTCGTGTGTTTGAGTTTTTTGACCCCATTTCTTTTATAAAAGCTTCTACATCTTCTCTTTTGTAAACTCGGTAGTTGTTTATCGGGTGACGACTAGCTTCAAACTTTCCAGAGTTGTCCCAGTTACGTAAAGTAAGTGGGGTAACACCTAAAATTTTTGCTGTTTGCTTAATTGTTAAGAACGAATTACTCATTGTATATAACTTATATAAACCTTAATAAACGTTATTAATAATATTAATTTAGATTGTATTGTTTATCAATGTTTATAACTGTTGATAACTAATCTAATAGTAAAAAACATAATTGGCCTCTGCTTTAAAATCTATATCTAAAATTGTGGCATGTCTTAACAAAAGTATTTTAAACAAGTAATTTTGTCGTCCAGAACTATTTTGAAAATATTTAATAAAGATCAGTGCTTTTAGAAAAATAATTAGTAAAAAAGAAAAAATAAAAATCATAAAAAAATATCGAGTTATCCCCAAAAAAATCGTTCAAAATCATTGATTAAAAAGTTATACTTATAGCAATGAACAACGAGCTCTTTTTTGAAGAAAAAAAATACATCTCGGCAAAACGAGCTTCTGAATTATCTGGCTATAATTCGGATTATATCGGACAACTCTCTCGTTCCGGTAAGATTGATGCTAAGCGTGTTGGAAGGGTGTGGTTTATCGAAGAAAAATCAATCCTGGAACACAAAAAAAATGCTTCGGAAAAAGTTCGTGACGTAATCGCTTTCCCACCAACAGTTTCTGGATATTTAGATCCGATTTCAAGTAATGCTTTAAAAAACTCTTCTTTATCTGAGATTTCTTTTTCTTCGATATTTGATCCAAAAATAAAACAAACACTTTTCTACGTAGCAATAGTTCCTCTAGTGTCGGCTATATTTTTCTTAGTAAGTATCTCTTACAACAAAGGTTTTCAACAAAACCTCGCTATGTTTTCTGAAAGAATAATTTCTTTCCAACAAAATTTAGTTGCAAACACCGCTTTGCAAGTAGATGAGTACGTCACTCTTGTAGATCAATCTTCAAACACATCTTCAGTAAATAAAACAACTTACGTTGTTGGAAAAATATTTAGTTCTATAGCAAAAGGATTTAATAATCTTGCTCTTGGAACATACAGAACTATCTACGCTTTGTTTAACGTCGACAGATTAAATACTTTTGTTGTTCGTGATACAGAACACTTGGATTCAGTAAATACAAAAAAAGTAGATCAAAATCGAATAGGTATTGTTACATCACCTAGTACTGGCAACGCTACTGCTGATGAAAGATTAAAACAGAGAATAAAAGATTCATTCTCAGATGAGACACAGGTATATCCAGATGACAGCGGTGTGTCTGGTGTTATAAAGCCAGTGTTTAAAAAATCATCTGATCAAGATTACTTGTATGTAGTAGTCCCAGTCGGACCATAGTTTTGTGTTTATCCTCGGCATCTTTTTAAAAAGGTTTCGAGGATAGGCTCAAAAGCCTATGTAAAGGTCGGAAATTATTAAAAGAAAATTAAGAATTAAAAAACATGATAAGAAAAATCAATTTAAGGCAAGCGATTGCAACAAGTTTCTTCATCACCCTTACATTGATAATGGGTTTCGGTTTTTTTGAATCGAGCATCCTGAGGGCTGTTGAAGATCAATTTACGATCACACAGACAATCACTTCAGAAATTTCATTTGTTACAACAACAAATGATGTGACAATGTCAGGTTCTATTGCCGGTCTCACTGGAGGTGTGGCGTATGGATCTACTACTGTAAGAATCTTTACCAACGATAATGCAGGATTTACTGCAACAATAAAAGCAAGTAGCTCTCCTGCTATGCAAGGAAATTCTCAAGGTGGAAGTATAGCTGATTACACACCAGCCGTAGCCGGTGTACCAGATTTTGCTTATTCAGTACCTACTGGAGAAGAATTTGGATTTACTGTTGTAGCAAGTAATACTCCAGATATGGCTCAAAAGTTTAAAGATAACGGAGCAGTATGTAATCATCCTACAGCAACTCTCGACACAAACACATCAGCAACATGTTGGATGGGCCTATCAACCACAGCTACATCAACTCTTGTAACTAGCACATTTACTGCTGCTTCAGGTGCAACATCAACACTTGTATTTAGAACAACTGTAAATTCTGGTAGCTCACTTCCAGAAGATACATATGTAGCTACAACAACAATTACAGCTACTACAAACTAATTAATTCCGATGAAAGCAAAACAAAAAAAATACATATTCAGATTGGCGGTTTCAGTCATTGCTATTGTTCTTTTTCTTGTACCAAAGAGTTTTGTTTCTGCTTATGTGATAGAAACAATTCCCGGACAAGATGTATTTGGAGACTTTGTTGCCGGTCCTGGAAAGGTTGAGATAGAAGTAAAACCAGGAGAAAGTGTGACAAGGAATATTACAGTGACAAACAGAATGGGAGACACACGTTTTTTCAATTTAGATGTAGAGGATTTTACTGGCTCTAGTGATATAGAAACACCAGTAGTTCTCCTTGGTGACGAAAAGGGACCGTACTCTCTAAAAGATTACATTTCTTTTCCCGAGAAAACATTTGAATTGAAACACGGTCAGCGCGCTGTGATACCTGTAACAATATCTGTGCCAACAGATGCACAGCCTGGCGCTTTGTACGGGAGTGTTTTGTCCAGTACTGCTTCAAAGCCAGGACAAAACGGTGGTGCAAAAAATTCTATTATCGCTCGTATAGGGACATTATTTTTCGTTACAGTACCAGGCGCGGTTGATCACGCCGGTTCTCTAAAAGAGTTTTCTACAAAGGATTCACAGCAAATTTTTGGATCAGGTCCAATAAGTTTCAGACTTCTTTATGAAAACAAAGGAAATGTGTATGTAAATCCTTACGGAGAAATTAGAATCAAAAACTTCTTTGGAAAAGAAGTTAAGAATGTTGAGGTGGAGCCTTGGTTTGCGATGCCAAACTCTCTACGCTCTCGTGAAGTCGAATGGAAAAGTTCTTTTTTGGTTGGAAAATATACTGCTGTCGCTTCTATTAATAGAGGATATGACAACATCGTAGATACTATGGAGTTTTCTTTCTGGGTTATCCCAGTGAAGCTTTTGGTTCTTGTTGTTGTAGGTATCGCACTATTTCTACTAGCGCTTAGGTTTGTTGTTACTCGTTTTGAAATTAGAAAGAAATAAAAATGTTTCAAAAAAAGATTTATATCTCAATAACAATCATCACAATACTTTTTGTCTTGTTTGTTTTTGACAATATTTCTTTTGCACAAATGACAGGTACTTCTTACAAAATACAAAGCGATAGCATAAATTTTGGAGGAGGTTATTCTACTTCTACTAATTATCTAAACGAAAGCACGATGGGTGAAGTTGGAACTGGAAATTTATCTAGTTCAAATTACAAACTTTATGCTGGTTATCAGCAAATGAATAATGTGTATATAGCGATCTCTTCTGTATCAGATGTAATAATGAGTCCTTCTATTGGAGGTATCGTGGGTGGAACTTCAAACGGATCTACTGTGGTAACTGTTACTACAGATAGTCCTTCTGGTTATCAATTGACGATAACAGCTAGTTCTTCTCCAGCTCTTGTGTCTGGTTCAAATAGTTTTGCTGATTACACTACCGAAGTATTAAACACACCAGATTATTCATTTATTGTTCTTTCTTCTGATTCAGAGTTTGCTTTTAGTCCAGAAGGTACAGATATTTCTTCAAAATATAGAGATGACGGAGTGTCTTGTGACACTGGATCGGGCGACGCCGTTGATCAATGTTGGGATGCTTTGTCTACTAGTCCAAAGACTATTGCAAGTAGGACTTCAGGTAACCATCCTTCAGGTACAGCTACAACTTTAAAGTTTAAAGCTGAATCAGGTTCATCTCATCTTCAGCCAGAGGGAGAGTATACAGCTACTACAACAGTAACTGCATTGCCTCTATAAAAATCAATGATGAAAAAAAATATTCAAATTTTATTTATTGCGTTTGTGATCTTGGGTTTTTTTTCAAGCGCGTACGCAGTAGATGATACTTTTGAGATTCATCAGGGGATTATAGGTAGTGATTCTTCCGCACCATCTATACCAACAGATCTTTCAGCTACAGCCATTTCTACCTCTCAGATAAATCTTTCTTGGACAGTTTCTACAGACAATACTTCTGTATCGGGTTATCAGGTCTTCAGAGACGGATTGTTCCTTGCAACATCAACAACAAACTCATATTCAGATACTGGTCTTACAACAAATACTACTTATTCATATACAGTTACAGCGTTTGATTCAGTGTTGAATATATCTAGTCAGTCAGCACCAGCAAGTGCTACTACATTAGAGGAGATTGTGACACCACCAGACAATGGACAAAACACAAGTGGCACACTGATATTTAGTCTATTAAATCTAAAGGTTGAGCCTTCTTTATATAGTGCTCTCATTAGATTTGAAACAAACTTGTATTCTCAGGCAGTGGTTTCTTGGGGTCTTACTCCGGATTATGAAATGGGAAGTCTTGCTGAGCAGGCGCTCATTAAAAATCACTCTATTATTATAGAAGGATTAAACCCAAGCACTCTCTACTACTTTAGAATAGAGCTGACAGACCAATACGGTAGAAAAATATTTCTCACCAGTCAATCATTTATCACAAAATCTCTTCCAGACACTACACCTCCACAAAACGTTACAAATCTTTACGCAATAGGAAATGATCAAACAATAAATCTTTCTTGGGTTAATCCAAAAATAGATTTTGATGAAGTAAGAATCGTGCGATCAGACAAGTTTTATCCAAAAGATTTGGTAGACGGAAAAATAATATACGAGGGTAGAGACGAAAGATTTGTAGATACAGATGTGATATATGGAAAAGTATATTACTACACCCTTTTTGCAAAAGATTCCTCTGGAAATTATTCATCTGGAGCAGTTGCAAAGGGCAGATTGTACAAAATAGGAGAAAAGCCAGATCAAGGAAATTTGTTTGAAGATGTAAAAGAATTAGCTGATTCATTGGTACATCCGCTTATTAGATCACTTACTCTTCTTGATATAGATTTTTTCCAAAATGGAAAAAAACTATCAGTGAATTCAAACAGTGTTCAGATACAGGGCGACAGAGAGTTGAGAGTATCTTTGGATTACGACAAGGTCCCAGAAATTTTAAAGACTATTGCCATCACAATGAGAGATCCCGATGACAAGTCTAAAACTTTTTCTTTCCTTCTTCGCGTAAACAAAGACAAGACAGCCTATGAAGCGATAATCGCTCCGCTCGGTCGTTCTGGGAATTTTGAGTTTGGTGTTTCTATTCTTGATCACAAGAATCAGGGATTAAAAAAAATGGCTGGTGTAATAGTTTCTATCGTTCCACAAATTGGTTTGCAGTCAGATTTTTCTTGGGCAGTTTTGGGTTTATGGATAAAGAATAATTTTTCAACAATAGTTGTAATAATTCTTCTTGTAATCGCAATATATTTTGGTTTCAAAATTGTGCGCGCTATTAAAAATTAAAAATGAATATCATTATTAAAAACATAATAAAAGCAAGACGAAACTCTATGAGTGTCGTTGTTGCTTTTGTGATGTCTGTAGTAATGGCGACCAACGTCTTTTTGGGAGGATTTATTTTTGAAAATAAAGTAGCGCAAGCGGCGTTTAACAAGCAGATCAACTATCAAGGAAAATTAACGAATGCAAGCAATGTAGCTGTTGCTGATGGTAACTATCACATGACATTTAAGCTTTACACTACTGCTACGGGTGGCTCTCCAGTGTGGGCTGAGGATAGAAGTACTGCTGCGGGAGATCGTATAACTGTTACAAATGGATTGTTTAGTGCGATGCTTGGTAGCTCTACGCCTTTGACTAGTGTTGATTTCAATCAGACACTTTATCTCGGTGTAGAAATAGGAGGATCATCAGGATCACCTTCATGGGATGGAGAAATGACTCCTAGAAAAGTTCTCGGTGCGGTGCCAGCAGCTTTTGTGGCTGATACTCTAGACAATATTTCAAGTGAGCAGTTTTTGCGAGCTGATGCAAGTAATTCAACATCTACAGCTACATCTTGGCTTTCTTTTGTACAAAACGGTGCTGGCAAGATAGCTGAATTTTTTGGACCAAGCTCTGCATCAGTATTTTCTATGCTAAGTGGTGGGAATGTTGGTGTGGGTACATCATCTCCATATTCAAAACTTTCTGTAGCAGGAAATGTTGTTGCAAATAATTTTTATGCAACATCATCTGATTCTTACAACTATTTCATGGGCACAACTACAGTTGGTACACTCAGTCCTTCTTCAAAACTCACCGTATCTGCTGGTAGTTATTTGATAGAAATAGGCGACGTGGATGATCAGAGAGGTCTTCATGTCTCTGATGGAGGTACCAACTTTGCAAGCATAGTGGATTCTAGTTCTGGTGCTGGAATAAGTGCGACCGGTGATAATTATGGAATCTTAAGTCAAAATAATTCAGCTGGTGGGTACGCTATTTTTGCACTTCAGAATAATTCTTCTGGCTATGGAATCTGGTCATCTGGTGGTCAAAATTATTTCCAAGGAAATGTTGGTATTGGAACATCTTCTCCTTATGCGCCACTTTCTGTGTTTGGCCAAGTCGTCGCGTCATACTTCACCGCAACAACATCAATAGCGTCTACATTCCCGTATGCTTCATCTACTGCATTAACCGTATCTGGCATGGGATATTTTGGAACTGCTTCAACAACAAATCTTACTATTTCTTCAGCGCCAAACTGTAGTGGTTCAAACGCACTTACAACAAATTCATCTGGTGTTGTGTCTTGTGGAGCTATCTCAGGGGGAGCGGCATTCCCATTTACACCCGCAACAAACTTTGGAGTAAACACTTCAGCTACATCTACAGCGCTCTGGGCACAGTCTGGTATATATGCTTCTTCTACTTCTTATTTCCCACTAGGTACTTGGAATTCTAGTGGAAATGTTGGCATAGGCACTACATCTCCAACTGTTCCACTTCAAATAGCAACAAATGTTGTTGTCGATGCTGGATCTTTCCGTATTGATAACAACGATCCAGATATAGTTTTTAATGATACTGACGGTGGTTGGAACACATTTACTTTCCAAAACGCTAGAGTAAGTAAGGTGGCAATTGGTAGAAATAATACAGATGATTTTTATGTTACACGTTCAATAGATGGATCAACATGGTTTGATAATACATTTACTATTTTAAATTCAAATGGCAACGTTGGTATCGGCACCACATCTCCATATGCAAAACTTTCCGTCGTCGGCCAAGTCGTAGCGTCATACTTCACAGCGACATCATCAATAGCGTCTACATTCCCATATGCAAGTACTACTGCACTAACTGTTTCAGGCAATGCATACATCGGATCTCTCAACGGTCCACTCCAAGCAAATAATGGTCTTGTATCAGCAACATCTTCTATTGGAGTGATATACGGAGGCACAGGGCTTACTAGTGCTCCTACATATGGTCAGATGCTTTTGGGCAATAGCTCAGGAGGATACACGCTCACCGCAACATCATCACTTGGACTCCTTAGTTCTTCAGCTATTAGTACCGGATCTATTGGACAGATACCATATTATTCTACAGCTTCAAATTCTCTTACTGCGACCTCTGGCATAATTATTAATACTTTAGGAAACGTTGGTGTTGGTACTACTTCTCCTGCTAATTCTTCAAAGCTTGGTGTAGCTGGTAACACATTTATTGGTGGCACACTTACAACGACTGGAGCAATCGCATCTGGTGCTGGTATTACTGCTGTTGGAAATATTATTTTAGATGCGACAACAGACAGAACTATTGGTTTTAATGCAGCACAATCTCCATCAGTACTCACTATATCTGGAGCAAATGGATTTGAGACAACTCCTGGTGCAGTAAAAATACTTGCGGGTAGTGACACTGGTGCAGCCGTATCTGGAGCAAATGTTTACATTGCAGGAGGTACTGGTGGTTCAGATGGAAATGTCATTTTGGGATCAAATGGTACTTCATTTATAGGCAACGTTGGTATCGGCACCACATCTCCATACGCAAAACTTTCCGTCGTCGGCCAAGTCGTAGCGTCATACTTCACAGCGACATCATCAACAGCTTCTACATTCCCGTATGCAAGTACTACAATGATCACTGCTACTACAGCAAGTACTACAAACCTAACAATCTCAGGCATATCAGGATGTAGTGGATCAAATGCTTTAAACACAAATTCATCGGGAGTAGTGTCCTGTGGAGCTATTACAGGATTTTCTACTTTCTCTTATCCTTTCACTTCAGCAACAAACTTTGATGTAAACACTTCAGCTACATCTACAGCACTCTGGGCACAAGCTGGTATATTTGCTTCTTCGACTTCATATTTCCCACTAGGCACTTGGAGATCAGATGGTTTTGTGGGTATCGGCACATCTTCTCCTCTGTATACTTTGCATGTTGCTTCTACTACTAGCGCTACGACAGGAGTTCAGGATGTGATGGCTGTAGAGCTCACTACTTCTGGAACACCGGCTGCTGGTTTTGGTCCAAGTATTCTTTTTAAGGATGCTGGAAATAATGCGGATCATATGGCGAGAATAGCGGCGGTGTATGAAGCGATTTCTGGTGGGGGTGGAACAAAAGGAGGAGCGCTTTCTTTCTACACAAATCCTTCTGCTACAGCCGGATCAGCAAATCTTGCAGAAAGAATGAGGATTACACTTGATGGAAATGTTGGTATCGGCACCACATCTCCATATGCAAAGCTTTCAGTCGTCGGACAAGTCGTCGCATCATACTTCACAGCGACATCATCAATAGCGTCTACATTCCCGTACGCTTCTACCACTGCTATTACTGTCTCTGGTACTGGATATTTTGCTGGATCTGGTATTTGGAATTCTTCTGGTTTCCTTGGTGTAGGAACTACATCTCCATGGGCACAGCTATCAATAAATCCAAATGGTATTGGTTCAGGCCCATCATTTGTTGTAGGCTCTTCTACAAAGACAGATTTGATTGTTTTGAATAATGGTCGAGTGGGTGTGGGTACTACTTCTCCAGCTGGTACATTTGCGGTGCAGGGAAAAACGGGTGGACTTAACGGTCTGGGCGCTGGTGACAATATTTTCTTGACTGCTGGTACTGGAAATATAGGTAAGGGTGGAAAAGTTATTATTACTGGAGGTTTGGGTGGAACTAGTGGATTAGATCAGGATGAAGCCGGAGGAGATATCTTAATCACAGCAGGAAGCGCCAGTGGTGTATTGGGAGGTGGTAACGGAGGCAGTATATTTATTGATCCAGGTGCAAATTCATCAGGCGGTACCATTGGAAATATTCTTCTCGCTACGACAAATGCTGGAAAAGTCAGTATCGGTACTACATCTCCATGGGCACAGCTATCAATTAATCCAAACGGTATTGGTTCAGGTCCATCATTTGCAATCGGTTCTTCTACAAAAACAGATTTGATTGTGACAAACGGTGGATTGGTTGGTATTGGTACATCAAATCCATCATACAAGCTTCATGTTGTTGGTACCGGCTCAGAGGTTCTTATGGCTATTGGTTCGTATTTCAAAATGCAAGCCGATGGTGTGATGCAGTGGGGTTCATCCTTTGCTAACGGCGTCCTCACATGGGATACGGGCGTTGCTGTTGTCGGTTCACAATCAAGTAAGGATCTGGTGTTTACAACAAATAGTAATTCGGGTTCTGTCTCAGCAGAGAAGATGCGCATCACATCTGCTGGCAACGTCGGTATCGGCACCACATCTCCATGGGGCCTACTGTCTGTAAATGGCAATGCTATTGGTACAGCGCCACAGTTTGTGGTCGGTTCTTCTACAGCTACGAGTCTTTTGGTAGACAATGCTGGAAGGGTAATGGTGGGTACTACAACATCTATTGCGACAGACAAACTTTCTATAAATGGTGGAAATTTATTCATTAGAAGTTTAACGCCGCAATTTGTTTTGATGGATACTCAGGTAAACGATAATAATTTTGGAATGAGAGTGCAAAACGGAACCGCATCTTTCTTTAGAGCAAATAATGATTCGTCACTTTCTGCATATTTGATGTCGTTTGATTTATCTAATAATCTGGTAGGTATCGGCACCACATCTCCATATGCAAAGCTTTCCGTCGTCGGCCAAGTCGTAGCGTCATACTTCACAGCGACATCGTCTACAGCGTCTACATTCCCGTATGCAAGTACTACTGCACTAACTGTTTCAGGAAATGCTTATTTACCAAATAGTGGTATATGGAGATCAGATGGATGGGTGGGCATTGGTACACAAAGCCCGACGGCGCTGTTAAACATTGTAGGTGCTTCTGGTCCATCTCCAGCACTTGAGATTATTGATGGACCAAATGAAGCTGTGATGATGTCTCTCACCGGCGATACTGATAATGGCGATGTTGATTTCTTGGTAGGAGATTCACAAAACGCAAAAACATTTGAACTAGATGCTCTTAACTCACGAGCGTCTTTTATGGGTGTAAATGTTGGTATTGGTACTACATCTCCATACGAACAACTTTCTGTGGTTGGTGATGCAGTAGTGTCAAACGGTACCTTAAATGTATATGGCACACTTGGTTCTGATTTGATATCTAATGGATCCTTTACGTCTAATATAACTGGCTGGTCTGGTACAGGCTGGGCTTGGAACGCTCTTGGTGTAGCACGTCATACAGCAGGAAACTCAGCAGCTCTCGTTCAGTCTGCACTTACTCCAACTATTGGAGATACATACAAAATAACATTTACGGTATCTAATAGAACAGCAGGATTTGTTGAGGTTTATTTTGGTGGAGTATATGGAAAATTTGGATTTAGCGGAACATATACAGACTATATCACTGCACGCTCTGCTTCAGCTTTTCAGTTCTATACAGATAGCGCATTTGATGGAGATATAGACAATGTTTCTGTATATAAAGTATCAACATCAGAGGCTTCTAATTTTGAAACAGCAGTCAATATAAATAAGACACTAACTGTTTCAGACAACATTGTATTTGCACAGGGACAGCCAATTAGAATCGGATATGGTGCGGGTGTAAACGATACTACTGGAACTTATAACACACAAGGGACAAGCGTATTCATTGGCTATAATGCTGGATATAACAACACGGTAGGTC
>CAYOFR010000039.1:0-8392 GCA_964403475.1 uncultured Candidatus Saccharibacteria bacterium
GGAAGATTCTCGACTGCAGCCACCCGTAGGTGTATGGTCCGTGTCTCAGTACCATCGGTGGGGGTCAGCCTCTCAGCTCCCCTAGACGTCATAGCCTTGGTAAGCCATTACCTTACCAACTAGCTGATATCCCGCAGGCCTTTCCCAAAGCGATAAATCTTTACTCCGAAGAGACTATCAGGTATTAGCCAATCTTTCGACTGGTTATTCCTGACTTTGGGGGAAGTACCTACGTGTTACTACCTCGTTCGCCACTGCCCTTGCGGGCCGTTCGACTTGCATGCCTTATCCACGCCGCCAGCGTTCATCCTGAGCTAGGATCAAACTCTTAGTAAAAATTTATTTTTGAAGACAAATTTTTGTTGAACGGAACAAAATAGAAAATAGTATCTTTCTAAAATGCGCCCTGTTTTTAAGAGTCCTTTCTGCTCAGAACTTTTTAATCCGAAATTATTTCGACAAGCGAGGAGCGAGTGGAAGCTTGCTTCCACATCGTCCGAGCGCCGTCGAAACAAGGAAATGTAATTTCCTTATTTTTGAATAAACTTTTGACTTGCACGTATGTGAATACGTATAAGTAATTTCAAAGTACATCCCTATATCTTTTATAGGGATTTCACCATTATATAGATATCTATTTTTGAGTCAAGGGGTATTCTGTTGGCTAGTAATTTGGCCATTTTAAAGCAAAAACCCCCTTTCGGGGGCTTTTATTATTTTGCTTTTCTACTACCAAATTTCTGTATAGAAATGAGTAGGGGTGAAGCGATAAATATAGAGGAATATGTTCCGGCTATGATTCCTATCAATAGCACGAAGGCGAAATTTTTTGTAGTTGCACCACCGATGAAGTACAAAGCCACAAGTACCAAGAAAATCGTAAGAGAAGTATTTATTGAGCGACCAAAAGTTTGGCTAACACTTTTTCCTACAGTAATTTCAAAATCTTCGTTGTTCCTAGAGTCATTGTTTATTCTCAAATTTTCACGCACACGATCAAACACAACTATTGTGTCGTGCACAGAGTATCCAAGGATAGCCAATATTGCAGTAACAAAAAGCAAATCTATTTCCCCACCGTGATAATGTGAGAAAAGAATAAATACACCAGTAGGCACTATCACATCGTGGACAAGAGCCAAAATAGTCACAAATCCATATTTCCAAGAAGACACAGGTCTTGAAACTTTTCTAAAAGCAAAAGTCACAAAACATACGATAGCAAGTATCACCACAGCGATAGCTACAAATGCCTTGTTCTTTAATTCATTTCCAACGACAGGACCTATAGAGTTGAAACGTTCTTCTTTTGGAAGTGTTTCTCCATCAACTGAAAGGGCTGATAAAAGCTCAGCTTTTTCTTTTGGATTAATCTCACGAGTTCGTACGACAAATCTATCAGTACCAGAAGGTCTTACTGAATAACCACCAAATCCCAATTTATCTATATTTGTCTGAACAGATTCTAGAGCAGGTCTAGCAACGCCACCATAAGAAACTTCTAGCAAAGATCCACCCTTAAAATCAATTCCAAAATTGAAACCGAAAACCACCATCATAGCTATCGATCCGATAACAAGTAGTGATGAGATGATAAAGAATATTTTTCTATATTTTGCTACAAACATATTAGTTTTTTATATGAAGACCGTTACTAAATAAGAATCGTGAAATAGGACCTGATCCTTTTGGTACTATTGCAAACAACATTGTTCTAGTAGCTGTTATAGCTGTAAACATACTTACAAGAACTCCAATACCCAGTGTCAAAGCAAAACCCTTTACAGCAGCAGTACCTAGCCAGAAGAGAACCAAAGCCGTAATTAGACTTGAAATATTTGAGTCACGAATAGACAACCAAGCTCTATGGAAGCCCTCATGAACAGCTTCGTATATTGTCTTACCTTTCTTCAATTCTTCTTTTGTTCTTTCAAAAATCAAAACGTTTGCATCCACTGCCATACCGATAGACAAGATAAATCCTGCCAGACCAGCAGCAGTAAGTGTAACAGGAATCAATTTAAACAAAGCCAAGCTGATTGCTACATACAAAACCAAAGCAAGAGAAGCGATAACTCCAGGCAAACGATACCAAAGTATCAAGAAAATAATAACCAAGATTGATCCCCAGACTCCCGCTTTCACTCCAGAATTCAGAGCATCTGATCCTAGAGAAGCACCTATTGTCTGTGAGCCAACAAGCTCTATTGGTATAGGCAAAGCTCCGTAATTTAGATTTCTTACAAGAGTTTTTGCTTCGTCAGTTGTAAAGCTTCCAGATATTACAGCTTCGCCACTACTAATCTCCTCTCGTATAGTAGGAGTAGAGATGGGAGTGCCGTCCAAAAATATTGCCAAAGTTTTACCAACATTTTCTTTTGTAATCTTTGCAAACAGATCTTTTCCTTCTTTGTTAAAAATAAGTCCCACTATCGGTTCATGAGAAGTTTGATTAAAGTCCAATCTAGCTTTATCCAAGAGTCTTCCAGTCAGACCTGTAGGCTTAAAACCGATTTCTGTTTTTGAAGTCGTAGCACTACCTGTTGGAGGCACAATAATTTGTTCCTCCAATCTAAAATCTAGAGTGGGTGTTTTTCCTATAAGAGCCACCGCCTTATCAATATCATTTACACCGGGAAGTTCTACAATTAGTCTTTGCTCTGAACCACCACTTACAACACTTGATTTTTCGACTTGAATAATTGGCTCAGATACTCCGAAAACATTGACTCTACGTTCTATCACATCACGGAGAGTGTTCATTGAGTCAGATATACTGCCGCCAACCACTTGAGAAGTGTCTGCTTTGTAGACAAGCTCTGTACCACCATTTAAATCAAGACCTAACTTAAAAGCGTATTTTGGCGTATAAACAAAATACCCAATTCCGACCATAACCACCAAAAGCACTACTGAAAATATTCTATATTTTGTCATAAAGCATTATATTAAACAGAAGACTACTAAAAATCAACCTAAATTAAACCCCTACCCTAAGGATAAGTTTCTTTATTGTCTTTAAAGCAATAACAATATCAAGGATCAAAGAACGATTTTTTATGTAAAAAAGATCATAAGAAAGTTTATCTTTTGTCTTATCTACCGCCAAACCATGGTGAGGGTGTTCGTCATGATAAATCTGTGCCCAACCAGAAAGACCTGGTTTTAAAAGATGTCTAACACTATAGTAAGGTATGTCTTTCTCATACTGTTTCACTGCGTCATAAAATTCAGGTCTAGGACCAATAAGAGAAAGATCGCCAATCAGAACATTCCATAATTGAGGCAATTCATCTATACGAGACTTTCTCAAAAAAGCACCGACTCTAGTGACCCTGTTTTGATTTCCCTCACCCCATTTACCGCCATCATTTGCGACGGTCATTGTGCGAAACTTAAACATTTTTACTGGTAAATTATTTTTACCAACACGTTCTTGAACACTAAAAATAGCACCGCCATCATCTAGCTTAATCGCGATAAAGACAAATGGATAAAGAACTAGAGATATTAAACCAAGCACAAATCCAGCAGAAATATCCATTATTCTTTTAAAGAAGTCGTACAGTGGTTTTGAATCGAGAGAAAAGTTTTCCAAAAACCAACTGTATGTTATTAGAGAAAGAGGAATTCTATCAAAGATATCTTCGTAAATTTTATTTATATCTATAAAACGAATTTTTGAAAAAACTAAATTGTATAGATTGGGAAGTACCGGTCCAAGCTTGTTGTTTTTAAAATCAGCGACTATGACCTGAACATCATTTGAATAAATCTGCTCTAGTATTTCATCTTTGAAATCAAGATTTTCAACACCCTCAAGATCTATAGAAGAAACAAAAAATAGATCATACCTAGGATTATGATTTACTTCTTGTTTCAACTCTTTCATCTCAGACCCACTACCTATCAAAATAGCATTCTGTTTGTGACGAACGCGGAAAAACACTTCACCATATATACGCCAAGACAATATAAAGCCAAAGGAAATTAGAAGATATATGAAAAGATTTGTTTTAGGTGTAATTCCAAAATAAGGAACCAAATAGAAAAACAAAACAGCCAGACCACTGTTTACCAATTGCGCATTAAAAATGGTTGCAGGTATCTTATTTCTTAAAATAAGTGTGTGTTTTTCGTAAAGACCTGAAATAAAAAACACGACAACCCAAACAAAAAACAAAAACACGAAAGCAGAAAAATGATCATAAAAAAGAGAAAAATCTGGGATCTTTCCGTATCTAACCAAAAGAGTCAACCACAAAGAAAGACAAAGGAAAAAGATATCCCCCGCAAAAAGCATAAACGCCTCCTTTTTTCGTGAATTTATCATAATCTATGACCCCATAGTAGCAGATTTTAGATTATGTGCCAGCCTTAAAAAAATGTTGTGAAATGTGTTATAATGCCAACAAATGGCTAAAAATAAGCATAAAATCTTATACATAATAACAAAGGGAAACTTTGGAGGCGCACAAAGATACGTCTTTGATCTAGCATCTTCTCTACCGAAAGAAGAATTCGATACTGTCGTGGCATTTGGACAAGCGGGCACGCTCGCAGAAAAATTAAAAGAAGCAGACATACGAACAATAGAAATCAAGAGTCTTTCTCGTGACATAAATCCCCTACTTGATACAAAGTCTTTTTTTGAATTAATAAAAATTATAAAAAAGGAAAAACCAGACACGATACATCTGAATAGTTCTAAAATAGGAGGAATAGGATCTTTGGTTGGCAGACTTTTATTTGTAAAAAATATAATTTTTACAGCACATGGATGGGCGTGGAACGAAAACAGAGGCTTTGCTTCAAAAAATATAATAAAATTTTTGCATTGGCTTACAATAGTTTTTTCTCACAAGACGATAATCGTATCAAAAAACTCTGCCGAACAGATAAAGAGATGGCCATCTATATCTAAAAAGATAAAAATTATACACAATGGAATCTCTGCTTTTGATTTAGAAGAAAAAACAGAAGCCAGAAAAAAAATTAATCCGTCTTTCATAGAAAATACCTTGATAGGCACCACATCTGAGCTACACAAAAACAAGGGACTAGACTACCTTATCGAAGCTTTTTATGAAGTTTCAAAAAAATACCAAGAATCTAGACTTGTCATACTAGGAGAAGGAGAAGAAAGAGAAAACTTAACTAGACTTATATCTGAAAAAAAACTACAAGACAAAGTATACCTTGCTGGATACGTGAAAGATGCAAAAAGATATCTCAAAGCTTTTGATATTTTTACACTTACATCAAGAACAGAGGCTTTTCCATATTCAATACTTGAAGCTGGTTTTGCAGGGTTACCTGTAATAGCAAGCGATGTTGGGGGTATAAGTGAAATAATAGAAAATCAGACAAATGGAATTTTGGTAAAGAAAGGAGCGATAAAAGAGATAGAAAAATCAATAATGGCACTACTTGAAAATGAAGCGACACGAAATATCTACGGAAAAAATCTAAAAGAAAAAATTGAGAAAAATTTTTCACAAGAAGAAATGGTAAGAAAAACAATTGCATTATATAATTAGAGTATGAATGGTGAAGTAGAATTCGAAGAAGAAGAAACCTCAATATTACAAGTACCAAGACAACAGGAAAACATTCCTGGTCTTGCAAAATTCCTAATGAAAACTGGTTTTATAAAAACCACCAAACAAGCAAACGCCGCGCTTGGCCTGATAGCCCTCCTAGCTTTTGGTCTATCTCTTTATATATTTGTAAATTTTGTTTTTTAGGAAAAACCTAAGAATTCAACAGGTCTTTATGAATAGATCCTCCGTATCTTCTCATGCCCATTATTATTCCCAAAGCCAAAAACTCTGTTAGTAAATGACTTCCACCATAACTCATAAAGGGTACAGTAATACCGGTAACTGGCAAAAGACCGATGTTCATACCTATGTTTATAATAAAATGAATCATAAAAAATATTGCTATTCCCATACCAAAAAGCATCTCAAAATTTGAAGCGCCTCTCATAGAATTTCTCGATATCCTCCATATCATTACACCAAACAAAAAGAAAAGTATCGCAACCCCCACAAAACCCCATGCTTCCGCAAATGCAGCAAAAATAAAATCTGTTTGATATTCTGGCAAAAACTTCAATTTGGATTGTGTGCCATACCCTACTCCTTTGCCTAAAAATTGACCGGAACCCACAGCTATCATCGACTGATAAGCGTTATACCCTGCCCCTCTCACATCGGCCAAAGGATTTATGAAAGTCATTATTCTTTGCTTTTGATAATCTTGAAATACATAAAACCATAAACCAGAAAAGACCGTCACACCCATCAGCAAAACAGTTATCAGATGTTTTTTTGAAATTCCAGACACCATCACAACACCAAACCATAATAAAAATATAATTATTGCTCCACCGAAATCTGGCTGAAGTAAAATCAACAAAAACAGTATGAGGGCATAAACACCAGACACCACAATGTGTCTGATGTGCGCTATTTCCACATGTCTACGTGTAAAATATTTTGATAAAACCAAGATAAGTACCAGCTTACTTAAATCAGAAGGCTGTATTGAAAATGCTCCAACATTAAACCAACTTTGTGCACCTTTTGCCACATGGCCCAAAACAAAAAGCGAAGTCAAAACAATACAAGTAAAAACAAAAATAGACACCACGACTCCAGTCTTTCGTAAAAATCTGAAATCTATAACGCTCGCAACAAAAAAAAGCGCAACAGACACGATAATCCATATAAGTTGTTTTTCAAAAAAATGACTCTGTTCTTCTACAAAGGAATTCATGGTTACAAGACCAGCAAGAGCAATCAAGAAAGCAGAAGAAAAAAGTAACCAATCTATGCTTAGGATTTTTTCCCTAATAAAAGTAGGAAAAAGACTTGAAATTTTTGTCGTAATAGAATTTGTCATTCTTACTGTTAAATAAAATTTTTCTGGACGATAGGAATAATCTCTATTGATGTAGGAGTATCTTTACAAATAGATGTAGCAATCTGTTTGTATATCGAACCCAGATTTTTACTAGAAGCAACTGGGAAATAATAGTCAGGTGTTGATGCTAGACCCTTTAAATAATCCTGATTTACATTACTCCCAAGTCCAATGGTATAAAGCTGAACTCCGGCTGTCTTGGCTTCATCTGAAATCTTTAAGGCATATGTTTCTGGATATTTATCATCGCCAGATTTAAGTGGTCTAGTCGGTACTCCATCTGTAAGCATAATGATTATTCTTCTAGCAACATTGTCATGCCTCTCTGAACCAAGCTCTGACAGCGCTTTTTTTAAACCATCACCAATATTAGTTTGTTGTAACCCATCCGTTCCTATTTTAATAGACAAGATAGAATCTTTAACTTTTTTAAAATCAGATGTAAGTTCTGAATCAATGGGCTCTGAAGGAGTATCAGCATAAGACACAAGTCCAACCTTATCAGACTCACCCAGCTGATTTACAAAAAGAACAGCTGCATTTTTTACATCAGTAAGTGGTTGTGGAGGATCTTGGCCATCACTCGCCATACTTCCCGACCTATCAATAACCATCATTACATCAGCTGGAGTCTTACAAATATTAGTCTGCGTATCAAATGGAGCTGGCCAAGTAAATACCACATCTGCAGATTGATCTTTTGCGAGATAGTCTAGATAAGTACGAGAAGCTCCTATTGCATTATCCTTTCCATCATATACCAAAGCAACAACCTCTATATTTGAAAAAGGTATCAAAGAATTATTTTGAATACTTGCATCAATACGTGGCAAAGCATCCTCTCTCGACAAAGATTTTTCACGAACTACTAAATCTGGTGGCACAGAATCGTCTTTTACCCAGACAGGATTCTTAGTAAATTCAAAAGTGGTTCTATAAGGAACTTTTTCGCCTACCTGTATTGTTGGCTCAAAGATAGCAAAAATTTTATTTTTTGGAATATAAGCCTGACCCGTTCTTTCTGCGATTAAAGAATTTGTTTTGTCGTAAATCTTGAAAACATAAGGAACATTTACTGCTTCAGAAGTAAAGTTGTGATTTTGTATATATGCAGTTGCAGAATACAAACCATTAGAAACCTTAAAAGATCTACTCCACAAAATGTCTGGTTCTACAGCCTCAAAACTACAAAGTAACCTACATGATCCTCCACAATCGACTCCCACTTCATCGCCATTTTTCTTTCCATCAAAACAAGTTGGTTTTTGATACCAGATAAAAAACGTTGGTAGACCGACAACGATTATGACGAAAGAAAAAAACATAATCGCATATACTAATTTTCTTTTTGCAGACCAAGATGACATATTAGTTTAATAATAACACAATAGAAAATAGCACAAAAAAAACAAAAGTCATAAATGGGGGTCGCGAGGCTGTCGAGCCGAGCGTTTCAGGACTT
>CAYOFR010000040.1:0-3408 GCA_964403475.1 uncultured Candidatus Saccharibacteria bacterium
TTTTACATTTTGAACATAAGCCTCGGCATCCTTTCTATTTTCAAATGTTTTAAAAGAAGAGCCAACCTGAGGTAAAGTATCCCAACCTATAATACAAATCGGGCTAGAAAAAGTAGCTTCTTTAATATTTTTGCCTAAAAAGTTTTCCATTATACGAACAGGGGACAGACTCTCTCCTGCGACAACAAACATTCCTTGGGAAACTGTACCGTTGCGTATTATCAGAGTTGAAGCTATTCCTTTTTTTGCATCTAGGTGACTTTCCAAAACGATTCCTTCTCCAAGTGCATTATGGTTCGCTTTTAGATCAGCGAGCTCTGCTACGAGAATCATCATATCGAGGAGTTCATTTATACCTTCACCCGTTTTAGCTGAGATTGGTACAGCTGGTATGTCACCACCATATCCTTCAATAAATATTTCATTTTCTGCAAGGCTTTGTTTGGTGCGATCGATGTCTGCTTCTGGTAGGTCTATTTTATTTATAGCTACGATGTAAGGAATTTTTGCTTCGAGAATACATTTTAATGCGTCTAGTGTTTGGGGTTTTACTCCGTCTCCAGCTGATACGACGAGTATTGCAATGTCGGCTATTTGTACACCGCGCATTCTAAGTGCCTGAAAGGCTTCGTGGCCTGGTGTATCTAGGAAAGTAATTTTATGTTCTCTATTGTCTTGAGCTTTGTGTGTTACTTCATATGCAGATACGTGCTGTGTAATACCGCCAGCTTCTTTTGCTGTTACGTTTGTTTTTCTTATGTAGTCCAAAAGACTTGATTTACCATGATCAATATGACCCATCACAGCAATGACGGGAGCACGAACAGATTTTGAGCCAATTTCTGGCTGTTTTTGGGCTGTTTTTGAAGGCATAAAGTCTTAATTTGGCAGTATAGCACAAATTAAGATAATTGTGTCTTAATTTATATATTAGTTTTTTCCGACCTCGTTTTTTGCCTTTTTTACTACATCCTTTTCTTCTTCTGACATTTCGTATTCTGAACTAAAGTTTTTTATTGGTTTTGAAAAAATACTAATTCTGTCTCTTGAGTGTAGGCTTGATATTACAACGCCGTCACCATTTTCGTTTAAAAAGGATGTGGAGAAGCTTTGATTTCCTCCAGCGCCAGTACCTTTAAATGGATTGAATCTAATAGTTTCTACACTTTGAACACTTTTCCTTAATCTTTTTTCTATATTAAAAAAATGCGCGCTAGCTTTTTCTGAAAAAGCTTGCATTGCCTTTAGTTCTTCTCTCAAGACCTTCATTCCTTCTTCTATGTTTTTTGCATCTGTGCCACCCAAAAGATTTTTTATTCTTATTTCAAGATGAATAATAAGCGCTATAAAAATCAGAAGTATGCCTATTATTGCGTATAAGAGTATTTGTTCTGGAATAAATATCATTGAATTATTATATATAAAAAGAATTGTTTGCAAAAGGGTTTTTTTTCTTTTAATATTATGTTTATGGAAGATCTTACTAAAACTCAAATTATTCTCCTTTGTCTTTTGGTTAGCTTCGTTACTTCTATTGGTACAGGTGTTATTACATTTTCTCTTCTTTCTGAAGCACCGCAGACTGTCACTCAGACAATAAACAGGGTAGTGGAAAGAACTATAGAAAAAGTCACTCCATCATCTACAAATGATAAAACGACCACAAAAGAAGTTACTACTGTTGTTGTGAAAGAGGAGGATTCTGTGATTGATGCAATAAATAAAAATACAAAAAGTATTGTAAGGATAAAATCTGGTAGTGAAAAATTATTCTATGGTCTCGGAGTTATTTTAAATAAAGAAGGCTTAATAGTGACAGATTCTAGAGATTTTAATTCAGAAAATTCTTATGAGGCTTTTACATCTGATGGCAAATCATATCCTCTCACATACGTAAGTATAAAAGACAAGACAGATTTAGCGTTCTTTAAGATTAAAAAAGATAAAGACGATAAGACAGAATTTTCGCCGGTAAGTATTGGAAACTCTGATTCTCTACAGTTGGGTCAATCTGTGATAGCTATCAGTGGTATTGAACAAACTTCAGTCGCTACTGGTAGAATATCTGCTCTAAAACGTTCACCCGCGACTTCTTCTGAAACACCTTCAAACCTAGAGATTATTCAAACTGACGTTGTGTTGAAAGATAGTACTTTTGGGGGTCCACTTTTAAATCTTTCTGGTCAGGTAATAGGTTTAAATACTATTAATTCAGGTGTTGCACAAAACGGAAACTTTACTCCTATCAACACAGTTGTTCCTCTCATTTCTTCAGCAGAATCAAATTAATTTTTGATTCTGGACACGGCAAAGTCATTATTGTATTATTGCGCTGTAATAAAAAAATATGCCACCATCATTTAATCATTTTACAACTAAAGCAAAAGAGGCAATTAGAAAGGCTCATGAGCTTGCTATTGAACGTGGACAAAACCATGTAAATCCACTTCATTTGCTTGCGGCCCTTATTTTACAAGAAGAAAGTATGGTCTCTTCTATTCTTGATAAACTTGAAGTAGATACAATTTTACTTACAGATTCTATTCTTGAAGCAATAGAGTCTCCAGAAACTGCTTCAACCCTTGCTCCTTCTTACCAAATATATCTGACTCCAGAACTCGCTCATACTATAGAAAACGGTGTGAAAATAGCTTCAAGCTTGAACGATGAGTTTGTTTCTACTGAGCACTTATTTATAGCTATTACAGAGGTGCTGGGTATTGCTAGAGAAATTTTGGCAAAATTTAAAATCGATAAAAATCGAGTATTTAAGGTGATTGATGAATTAAAGACTACAAAGGCTAGCGATATACAGCAACCTAAGAAATTTAAATCTATAGCAAAATACACACGAAGTCTCACAAAACTCGCGCAGGAAAACAAACTCGATCCTGTCGTTGGTCGTGACAACGAAATATCTCGAATAATTCAAATACTTTCACGTCGCAAAAAAAACAATCCTATTCTGATCGGTGAAGCGGGTGTAGGAAAGACGGCTATAGCCGAAGGGTTAGCTATTCGTATCGCTACAGGCAACGTGCCAGACTCTTTAAAAGACAAAGAGCTTGTTTCTCTTGATCTAGGTCTTTTGATTGCTGGTACAAAATATCGTGGAGAATTTGAAGAAAGACTGAAAAATATTTTAAAAGAAATAGAGCGTGCTGATGGAAAAATAGTTTTGTTTATTGATGAAATACATACGATAGTTGGCGCTGGTGCTGCTGAGGGTTCTATTGATGCTTCAAATATGCTCAAACCACCTCTTGCGCGTGGAGAACTCCGTGCTATCGGCGCGACTACTTTAAAGGAATATCAAAAACATATTGAAAAAGATCCCGCTCTTACACGACGTTTTCAGCCTGTGTATATAAATGAGCCAAGTATAGAAGATGCGATTACTATTTTGCG
>CAYOFR010000041.1:0-17796 GCA_964403475.1 uncultured Candidatus Saccharibacteria bacterium
AATTTGGGGAGCTTTGCTTCATACCAACCATCCACGTACTCATTATCTTTGAAAAAGCGTGTTGGTTTATCTTTCGGACGCAATCGATCACGTGGAATGTCACTGAGCAGGCTTGTTGCGCGCATTCTCTTGCGCTCTTTCCACGAATTGTTGTCTGGATTCCAGCTCATCTTGGGTAATTTTATTGATTAATAAAGGGAGTGTAGCTACTCTGTGTTTCTGAATATTTTCAAATTGCTCTTTGGTCATTGGCCGATAGACAGCAGACATAAGCCGCACAAGTTTGATACCTTGCTCGTATGCTTGTTCAGCACTTATTTCCTTACCGAACTCACTTCGGTAGAGTGCCTGAAACTTTGCAATGTCTGCATCGGTCAGGACCATGGCTATTCCGAATAAAGTTTGTTCTTGAGAGCCTTGATGCTGTCAAAGAACGACCGAGCTTTGACTTTCAGTTGGTCTGAAAAATATTGATTGGCATAGCTATCAATTTCTGCCTCTCGTTTGAATACGAAAAGAGCCTTGCGAGGATCGTCTCGGTCCAAGCGGATAAGCTTGTACCCAAGGCACATGAGTGCCGCCGATACTCCAAGGTCATAGGTTGTGAACACATCTGGTCCATCAGCTTCGGGCTGGGACCAACTCCGTTTTTTGATCATGGGTAATGTTGTTAGTTAGTAATTAATGCTCTAAACAAAAAAGCCAAAGCATTACGCTCTGACTTTATTCGTCCGAAGGAGAAAGGTGGACGGAACGATTATGGGTTTAATGTGGTCTCAATGTGATCAAGTAATCAGCTTGTAGCCCAAGCCTTTAATATTCTTGATAATGTCCTTATTTTTAGCTTTCTTGGCCGGAAGGATACCGAGTACCTCTTTAATATTTCTGATTACAAAAGTAAGGTTGCGTTTAGTAGTTTTAGAAACAGATTCTCCGAGGATATCAGTATAGGTGACCTGATGATTCTTGGCGGTGGCTAGCTTGAGGAGGGTCTCGAACTCCTGACTCTTTGGGTTAAAGATAGCTTCGACAGTATTCAAACGGACTGCAGCGGTAACCTTGTCGATAGAGAGGGTATTGGTCCCAATTTCGATTGTAATGACATCGGTATCAACTTTATTTTCATTTAAATAATTAGCAAAGGTACTTATAACCCAGAAGCTAACGGCTTTACCGATGATATTAAGATCACCAATAAGACCTTCTTGTTCGAGTTTTTTCAAAATAATAATCTGTTCTTTTACAGGGAGAGAAGGTTGATCTTTGAGTTGTAGCTTCAAAATGCCGGCAGGACTTATTAGAGCTCTTTCATGGATTAAAACCTTGATGAATTGTATCTTCTGGACCGGTGTCATGGTAATAGTAATTTGCTACAAATCTACAACGGATTCGTCTTTTTTCCAATATCGTAGTATTAGATTTGACAGTCTATACCCCCTAGGGGTATCATATAGAACATGAGACAAGACATCAAAACAAAAGCTATTCGCAGATTAAAAATTACTGAGGGACAAATCAGGGGTTTGCAAAAGATGGTTGAGGAAGAAAAATATTGTATCGACATTATTACTCAGGTGTCTGCCATTAAAGAGGCACTCACTGGCATTGAGGACTTGGTTCTCGAAAACCATCTTTCAACTCACGTTGTTCATCAGATGAAGCATGGTAGTGAGAAGAAAGCAGTTGATGAAATTCTTAAGGTTTATAAACTCAAGCGCAAATAAAAATATGAATCATCCACAAGCTAAAACTTACAGAGTAAAAGGGATGCATTGCGCCTCATGCGCTGGCATTATCGAAAAAACCTTCAAGAAAACAGAAGGGGTCCATTCTGCTGAAGTGAACTACGGGACCGAAAAGGCAAAAGTAGCTTTTGATGAATCAAAAACAAACGCACAAGAACTTTCAAAGAAAATAGAACCACTTGGATACTCCTTGGCTCTAGATCAAGAGATGTCCCACGATCATGGCGGTCAATCTGCAGAGGAAATGGGTATGTCGGCCGATGAACATGCCGCACATCTTGGACTTAATCAGTCAAAGAAAGAAAAGCTTGCTGAAGTTGCTGATATGCGAGCAAAAGTGCTTTCGGCCATTCCTTTGGCAATTTTTGCAGCACTCGTGATGGCTTGGGATATCCTCGCTCAGTACAATGCTGTCCCTGAAATGAGCTACACAATCAAAGAGTTTATTCACCACCTTCTGCCGATCCTCGCTACATATATTCTCTTTGTTGTCGGCAAACCATACCTCATGGGATTTTATAGATTCCTCCGATACGGCAAAGCAAACATGGATACGCTTATTGGTATTGGAACCTCTGCCGCCTTTTTATACAGTTTTGCAGTCACCGCTTTTGAGGAAGCACTCCGACCATTCATAAACGTGGACTACCAATACTACGATGTGACAATCGTAGTTATTACCTTTATCGCACTCGGCAAATATCTGGAAGCTCGATCAAAAATAAAAACAGGTGATGCCATAGAAAAGCTCCTCAATCTTCAGGCAAAGACTGCACTGGTCATTCGAGATGGAAAAGAAATAGAAATCTCGGTGAACGACGTAAAGCATGGCGATCTCATCATCGTTAAGCCAGGTGCAAAGATTCCAGTCGATGGTGTAATCACTGAGGGCAGCTCGTTCATCGATGAATCCATGGTTACCGGAGAGCCAATGCCTGCGCAGAAAAAGATTGGTGACAGTGTGGTATCCGGTACGATCAACACAAGTGGTGCATTCACATTCAAAGCTACAAAAGTTGGGTCTGAAACCCTTCTCGCCCAAATCATAAAAATGGTTGAAGACGCTCAAGGTAGTAAAGCGCCAATCCAGGCACTCGCAGATAAAATCTCGTCAGTCTTTGTGCCTATCGTTCTAGTAATCGCTTTTCTTACTCTCGGCGCATGGCTTATCTTCGGATCACAATACCTAGGATTCTCCCAGGCTCTCTCATTCGGACTCGTCTCGTTTGTCGGCATTCTAGTAATTGCTTGTCCATGTGCTCTTGGCCTTGCTACACCTACAGCAATCATTGTAGGTGTTGGTAAAGGGGCCAAGGAAGGTATCCTCATCAAAGATGCGGCAACTCTTGAGAAACTCCATAAGGTAAATACTGTGGTGGTTGATAAGACAGGGACCATCACTAAGGGAAAACCAACTCTCGTCGATATACAAAATCATTCGGGCTTAAAAGATGAAGAGTTCGTATCGATTCTTGCATCGCTTGAGAAAAAATCAGAACATCCGATTGCTCATGCGATAGTGAATTATGTGCAAGAAAAGAATATCTCTGTATCGGATGTTTCAAACTTTGAAGGTATTCAGGGCAAAGGATTGAAAGGATCAATCAACGGCATTGAATACTTTGTCGGTAATGCAAAGCTCGTAAGTGATCTTAAAATTCCATTCGATACAGCAAAACTTAACGAATTTACTTCTCAGGGAAAAACTCCGGTCATTCTAGCTACCGAAGAGAAAGTCCTTGGCTTTGTTATGGTTGCAGATGAAATAAAAACTGAATCAGTTGAAGCGGTGAAGAATCTTCATGCTCTTGGTATCAAAGTGGTTATGCTTACCGGTGATGATGAAAAGGCCGCTAAGTACATTGCATCTCTTGTCGGTATTGATGATGTAGTTGCTCACGTGCTTCCTGAAGATAAACTGAAAAAGATTCAGGAATTACAATCACAGGGTCGAGTGGTTGCAATGGCTGGTGACGGAGTAAACGATGCCCCTGCGCTTGCCCAAGCGGATGTAGGTATTGCCATGGGGACCGGAACTGATGTAGCTATTGAATCGGCCGGCATTACGCTTCTTGGCGGAGATATTTCAAAGCTTGTAAAAGCTATCAAGCTCTCCAAGATCACCATGCGAGGAATCAAACAAAATCTATTTTGGGCTTTCATCTACAACATTGTCGGTATTCCGCTTGCGGCAGGGGCTTTGTATCCGGTCTTCGGTTGGCTCTTAAATCCAGTATTCGCAGGCTTTGCCATGGCGATGTCGTCGGTGTCTGTGGTGTCGAACTCACTTCGCATTAAGGCTAAAAAACTATAATGAAAAAACTCCTCTCATTACTAATAATCGTAAGTGTCCTGGTAATAGGGGTGTTCGGTTTTACCTCAATGAATCACGGGGCTAATCATGTCACCGGTTGTATTGCATCGGCCGTAGACAACACGCCATGTCCGGAAAACATTGCTGCAATGTCGGTACATCATATCCAAGCGTTCATCTCGTTCTTCAGCGTTGTCCCATCAGTTCCACTTATCTTCTTGCTCGCACTTCTGTTTGCTGTATTTCTCAGCGCAGGATTCTTTTACATAAAACATCGAGATTCTATCTTAGCCAGTCGGTTATTGTGGAGAGTTAGACTTGATCCGGAACGGCAACTTAGTCGTCCTCGGAAAATTACTCGTTGGCTTTCGTTATTTGAAAATAGTCCCTCTTTGCATAGAGTTTCTATTACCATTTCTAATCTAAAAAATCTATGCAAACAAAAAAGCTTAAAGGCAACAAAAAGTATAAAAATCTTGATCCGGCAGTGGCATTCGATCTTGTCTGCGGAATGGAGCTTGATGCGGACAGCATTAAGGCAAGCGCAGATTACAAAGGCAAAACTTATTACTTTTGCGCCATCCACTGTAAGAATCACTTTACAGCCGATCCTGTGAAGTATGCCGGAGAATAATTATTAATCTAACTACAAAAATATGAACAACAATCAAAACAACAAAATCTTATACGGTATCGGAGGGATCGTGATAGGGCTTCTCCTTGCCGGAGTGTTTTATCCCATGATGCGCTATGGAAGCTACGGAATGATGAATTGGCGAAATAACTCATCGTATGACCAAAGAGTGACTGGAAACAACCAAATCGCTAGCACGATCGATAAGCACTTCATTGAGCAGATGATTCCTCACCACGAGGGAGCTATCGCCATGGCAAACCTTGCGCTCCAAAAAGCAAAGCGTCCTGAAATTAAAACCCTAGCAACGGCCATCATTGCAGCTCAGACAACAGAGATTCAAAGCATGAATGGCTGGTATCAGGATTGGTTTGGTAGTGCTGTTCCAAAGGTAAGTACAGGAATGATGTGTGGCGGCATGATGTCTCAAAGCGGAATGCATATGGGTGGTCAGGAAGATATGACTGCTTTGGAAAATGCCTCTGATTTCGACAAAGCATTTATCGAAGAAATGATCCCTCATCACCAGTTGGCGATCATGATGGCAAACATGCTTCAGTCAGGTACAAATCGTCCTGAAATGCAGCAGCTCGCAAAGAACATTATCTCCTCACAATCAAAGGAGATTCAACAGATGCAGTCTTGGTATGTTCAGTGGTACAAGTAAACTTATTAAAAATAATTAAACATAAATATATGAAGATATCAAAAGTAATGCATGTCACTAGTGTTGCAGTTGGTCTCATCGGAGTAATTTCATTTCTAGCCGCAGTTTTCGGAGGAGCTGATAATTCAGTGTTAGGTGTTACTAAAGTAGACGCTTTGCTTTGCGCAGGAATACTTATACTTATCGCAACGTGGCTTCAGGTTGCTACAATCCATCATATGATGCTTGAGAAAAAAGGAGAGATCATCTAATCCAGAGAAATATTATCAATTATGAAAACACTTACTTTCCACGTACACGGCATGCATTGTAATGCCTGTGTACTCATGACTGAAAGCGAACTTGGAGATCTCCCAAACATCACTCATGTCAAATCAAGCCTGAAAAATCATTCAGTTGAAGTTACCGGAGACTTCGGTGATAAGACACCGGAGCAGGTTGCAGAGGAACTCACTATACCGCTCAAACCTCATGGCTATACTATCTCGGTTGAAAAGTTGCAACATGATGCCAAATGGGGAGACTTCAAGATCGCGGTCCCGATCGCTCTCGGCTTTGCAGTACTCTTTGTGGTACTGCAGAAAATGGGAATCGTAAATCTTGTAAGTGCCGGTAACGTAACTTACGGGACCGCATTTGTGATCGGCATAATAGCATCACTTTCAACTTGTATGGCAGTTGTGGGAGGTCTGGTCCTCTCTATGTCTGCAACTTTCGCTAAAGAGGGTGATAAGGTACGGCCCCAACTCATGTTCCATGGTGGTCGTATTGTTGCATTCTTTGTTCTCGGTGGTGTGATTGGTGCCATAGGGTCTGCATTCACACTTAACACTTCTGCAATATTTATCCTAAGTCTGGTTATTGGTATCGTCATGCTCATTCTCGGCATTAATCTTCTCGACACGTTCCATTGGGCAAAGAAACTGCAACCGTCAATGCCAAAGTTTGTCGCCAAACATGCTCATGGTGTATCGAAATTCAATCACACGCTCACTCCGCTTCTTGTCGGTGTTGCAACATTCTTCTTGCCATGCGGATTCACACAGTCAATGCAGCTCTATACACTAACCACAGGAAGTTTCCTCACTGGAGGACTTACAATGCTCACATTCGCGCTCGGTACCTTACCGGTCCTGGCTCTCATCAGCTTCAGCTCATTCAGTATCCAAAAGAGTTCAAAGGCAAGTGTCTTCTTCAAGACGGCCGGACTGATCGTGATCATGTTCGCCCTCTTTAATCTTATTAATAGCTTGGTCGTGATTGGGGTTATTCCGCCAGTCTTTAACTTCTAGTATAATTCCAATCATGAAAGCAACTATTATCTCAATTATTGTGGCGGTAGTCCTCATCGGCGGAGCCTTTATGCTCACAAGAAGCGGTGGTGACGCAGGACAAGTCGCAAATGCAAACAACGTCAGTGTCGTTGATGGAAAGCAGATCATCGAAATAACTGCGAGAGGAGGCTATCAACCCCGAAAGAGTATTGCAAAAGCCGGTATTCCAACAGTCATCAGATTCAACACCAAAGGAACCTTTGATTGTTCATCATCGGTCCGTATACCAAGTCTCGGTATAAGCAAATCACTTCCACAAACAGGATCAACCGATATAGCTATTGGCGAAGGCAAACTTGGCACTCTCCAAGGAACCTGCGGAATGGGTATGTATCCGTTTGAGGTGGAGTTTCAGGGCTAAAGTGGTGATTGTTTCGACTCAGGATGATAAGAGTGCAGATTCTCAATATGTTGTGATGGTGTAATGTCTACTGTCTGGCAAACATATGATAACTTACCAAGTATCAGATGAAGGTTTTCTTCAGAGAGCTTAGTTTCTGTGTGTTTCTGAATACTTCCAACAAGTTCTTCTGAATGCACAATGTTGTCAATTGGTTCCGTCTTAAATTCACATGAGTCAGTGAACACGACAATGCTTTGAAAAGTATTGTCAGGAATATTTGGCATGAGTAACTTAAGTGACATTATGTGAGACCAGTTCTGGCGAAGGGGATTCTGGAACTGAAATTTGTTCTTTCCGCCAGGTAATGACTGAGTCCAGGTGTCTTGATCTTTGCTGCCAAATATCCAGCCTTTGTAATCCTTACTCTCAATAACGAAGATACCAAACCTGGATACGACCAGATGGTCGATCTGAGACGATCCATTATGATCCGAAGGGATAGTTAGATTATTAAAGATGAAATAGGCTTTGTAGCTCAGGCCTTCAGTAAGAACGTGTGCAATTTCTTGTTCTCCGTCAGTGAGTCCATCCATATAGCATTTGCAACCATGTTTCTCACTATTGATTGATTTTATTTGGTCCTCACTTGCTCCTGCGGGAATATAAAGATTGTTAGAGACAGGGTTTTTAGATCGGTTCTTAATTTTTCTGATTACCCAAACAATACCGCCCAGAATTAAAGCCCAAACGAGTATCTTTCCAAGAACACTCCCAAAATTGCCTTTTGTAACTGATGAAATCGAACTAAGCAATATAAAAGCAGTTCCTAAGACAAAAATAGCTTTGATCGGCTCAAAAGGTTGATTGTATCTTCCGTACCGGCGCCTGCGGTAATAATATGGTTTTCGATAATTACGATAGTAGCTCATTTGTGAATGTTATTGTGACAATTATAACCGAAATTAGACAAATAGACTTTAATCGAAAACCTTTGTATAAAGGTGAAAAAATGGTAGATTTGCCTCAAAATGAATCTAGCTACAACTTCAGCGTGGATAGGACCATTAGCAAATGTCAGTCAAAGCAACTATTTTGATCAGGGGCATTGCTTATTTCGTTTTTTGAACGCAGGTTATTGTAGCAGTAGTTTATTTTCTTCTCCGTATCTAGATTTGGGCGGTGCTCTAGCGGCGTTTGGGCTTATATTTACAGTCTATCAACTTCGTAATCCTCGTTGGGATACTGTATTAAGAATTCGTCCATCGTGGCAGCGACATTTGTTTTGGATTTCAGGAATAATAGGACTATTGCTCGTATTGGTTCGAATACTGATAACTCAAATACCCCTAAATGATCTGAGTTATCCATTTGATGTTCCAATCGCATACGAAATTATCGCATATCTCTTCTTCATACTCTCACCATTATCTTTGTGGTGGTTTGCAAGGAGGGCAAAGAAGCTTTTTACAGAAAAAACTGCAGAACGTTTTTATGCGGTTCTTATTAATGAAGTTTCTCGTTCGGATGAAAACTGGACCGATGCAGCTCTTGAAGTTCTCTTGCAGAACTTTGAGGATATTTGTAAAGCTGTGTCAGACACAAAGCCGGATACTAAGGCGAGTCAGTATGCCCGAGCAATAATCGATGTTGTTTTAAGCGATGATTCTGTTGTTAAAATTCTTACTACAAAAAGGTTAGATGCTTTGCAGTACATATTCTTTATGATCGAAAAATACAATATCGATCAAAGAGATTGTAACGTAGGGATTCCAGCAATTGTGAGAAATCTTTTTCTTGATGAGGGTTCCTTTTTCTATAAACATCTCAATCGTGATGGTTTAGCTCTCTCATCAAACATATACCGAAGTATTTTTGAATCACCTAAGCTATTAATGAATTTTAGTTTGTTCGGATACCCAACCCTCGGATACTCAGCAAGAAATGATAGCCGAATCAGTACAAGTGTCATTATTCAAGCGTTATCAAAAGCCATCTCGACTTACCTAAAAACAGGGGAGGGTTCCGTAAGACACATAAATGAGGGCTTTGAATATCTAAGTAATACTTTTGAGAATGTATGTAGAAAAATTGCCCTTGAGGAGAGTCGAGGTGTGGATATCAGGTATGTCATGGAACAAGAGTGGTGGACTCTACATGACATTGCCCAATTTTTAGGTCATACATATCCGTTTCTAGACTATAAAGAATCCCTCAATCAAGAAGTTGTTGAGACAGAAAAAACAACATCCGAAGCAAGTTTCCATTCTAATTCTACGATTAATGCAGGAGTTGCAGCTCTGCTTTACAAGGCTTTTGAGGGGCTTTCACATCTTGAAAAAACTACTGATGTTCACTTAATCCTTCATCAGTTGTTGGAGGGAATTCTTTATGAGGAAAATTATAAAGATGGTTATAAAAAGCCTTTTGAAAAAAGGATATGGGAACAGATCGCCAAAAATGTTACACAAAGATATTATCCAGCAACATTGAGAACATACCTTGCTTCTTTTGCTTGCTATCTGAGCGGAAAGGAGATCGGCAAAGGTAAGGGCTGGGCAGTTGAACAAGCTGAGAGAATGAGAAGGCTGCTTTATATCGATCTTAAGCCTCTATTGGATAGGGGAGAAAAAATGGCGAATGATGAGCTGATGAAAGATGCCTTACTACCAAACCAATTTGATTATAAGGATGGTAAGTTTGTTTATACAACTCAATTTGGAAAAGGGCCACAATCAGAAATTCTTGAGCCACCGGCAGGGTCTAAGTCGGCTTTGGAAGGGGTTGATCCAGATACTCGATCTCTGCTCTAGAGTGTTCTTTTTTTGCCCTATTTTGCCCTAAATTGCCCTAACGCTAGACCAAAAAGAGCCAAAAAGAGCCGAATTAAGCTAAAACTGCTATACTTTGCATGTCAGGAATGTAGATCGTCGCATCATTCCTTTTCTCAAATATAGTTCTAACTTCCTCTACGACGGCACCCCAAGATTTTTAATTTAATATTTGATTTATGATTGAATGGAATAAAGTAACTTGGTATTCAAAATGGGGAGCGATAATTGTTTTTATTTTAGTATTACCAATTTTGACTTTTTATATTGGAACGAAGTATCAGGAAACACAGCAAATTCTTTCAGATTCAGAAAATATTTCTGTTACCAATAATCCAAAACCTGCTCATACTATCAACTCTTCAGTCGTTGGGTGGCAAACATACACAAATCAAGATTATGGATTTGGTTTTAAATATCCGAATGATTGGACGGCTGGAATAAAAAGTAAATACGATAATGAAAATGTATACATGGAATGTGTTCAGCCAACAAAATATGTTGGCACAAACAGTGCCGACTCTTGGTGCGAAGGAATCGTTTTTGTTATTAATAAAGATAAAAATTGGGAAATATCTGAAGCAGTGAATCGGGCTAAGATTGTCGATCAATTGGGTAATGGACCAAAGTATACGGAATCATCAATATCAGTAGGAAATGAAAATGCGACATTGGTTGTTTCAGACGTTGGTGGTTTTGATCATCAACTTTTTTTTAAGAAAAATAATATTGGATTTGTAGTATCTTATCCTAGTAAATGGTATGGGGGTATACCTGAACAAATTCTTTCTACATTTGAATTTGCTGATTAAAAACATAACCAAACATCTCTTTCACCCCCCTCCACATAATTCATATCTGTTAGAATATCAATTATAAAATTCGTTAGGGCATCACTTTAATTTACCACAAAATCTTTACATAAACTGAAATTCGGGTTATTTTTTACGGGTTGTTCTGTGAAAAGGAGATAACCACATGAGCTTCGATTTCAAAAAGAAAAGCGAAGAAATCGCGAGAGAGCTGGAGATGTGGGCAAAAGAAAATGACCTCATTTCTCCTGGCAGTGTGATTGTTGTGAATATCGAGATTAGAAACACTCCTTGCGTGGTGGTCAAAATGGCCAATCCGCATAGAGCAAAGAGAAGGGGTAAGTTTTATCGGACGACACAGAAAGTGACAGAGTCCGATTTCAAACTCATCCTCAAGCACATCTCGATTTTCAACGGCCAGCAGGCAGATCTCTTGAGGGCTTTGGCTAGGACAAACAACCGGCCCGTTGATGCTACGTGCCTTACTTCTAAGAGCACGAAGAATCGCATGAACACTCTGTTTATCAGTGCTGGTCTAAATTTCCGAGTGGTAGCACATCCTTATGGCTCCAGTTGGAAACACTCGCGACTGCTTCTGTGTCATGTGAAGCCGTCGCACAAAAAAACTCAGTAATGGTAGTGAGACAGGTACCATAACCTTGTCCAAAAGAGCCCCTACGGGGCTTTTTGTTTTGTGTTTTTGTAGGTTATAATTAAATACACACAAAAATTAAAAGCTTTACCAAAAAATTCTTAATATGAAAAAAATTCTCAGCTTCGTTTTTATTTTCGTCTTGTTTGTAACTTCTTTTTCTGTATTCAAAAAAGAGGCGCACGCTTCTACTGTTCAGTGTAATTTCACAAAAGATTTGGAAATTGGCTCTGTGGGAGAGGATGTGCGTTGTTTGCAGAAATACCTAAATACAGAAGGATTTAAGATAGCTGAAAGCGGTGTTGGATCTCCTGGACAGGAGACTGGTATGTTTGGCGCTCTCACAAAAGAAGCGGTAATGCGATGGCAAGCAGCTCACAATTTTTCTCTAAAAACTGGTACTTTTGGTCCGATGTCTCGATCAAAATATTTGGAAAAAATAGCGGACGGATTAAAGTCACAGCTCGCTAATATGAGTGGTTCTTCGGTCGAATCTGTAACAACACCAACAACTCCTACTCAAGCTGTGCAGACAGCAAGTGCTTCAGAAAAGAAAGCCGTTGAGTCTATAAAAGAAGCTTTTGAAATTTTAAATGATGCAGAAGATGCTGCTGATGATATAGATGATGCTAATGATGAAAAGAATGCGCGTGACGATATATCCGATGCGAAAGATGATTTAATAGATGCATTTAAGGCATTTTTGGCAAAGGATTTTGAAAAAGCTAGAACAAAAGCAGAAGATGTTTCTGACTCATTAAATGGAATTATTGATGATGTTTTTGGTGATAAGGACAAAGCCAAGGAGGCAATAGACGATGCACAAAATGCTATCGATGATGCTGAAAATGAAATCAATGATGCTGATGACAACGGAGATTCTGTACATGATGCTAACGATAGATTGGATGATGCGCGCAGAAAACTCGATGACGCACAAGAAGCTTTTGATGAAAAGGATTACAACAAAGCAAAGACTCTTGCTAGACAAGCAGAAGACATTGCAGATGAGTCTGTAGATTTGATAGACAACTAGTTTTGTATTAATATCTCGTAAGAAAAAGGAGGTTGGAATGAACAAACAAGAGGCCTTCAAGATAGTCGCCGACTATCTGTCCCCAAGTGTTCCTTTGGAAAAAATGCCCAAGGCAGATCTCATCTTTGTGCATGGAACCAACCTTATCGAAGTTCCAATGCATGCCGCTCACCTGTATTCAAGGGGGTTTGCTCCGAGAATTGTTGTAACTGGCGGTGTTAGCAAAAGGACAAGGATACCAGACGGTTACAACACTGAAGCTGAGTATTCCAAAGATGTCTTGATGGCAAGGGGTGTTTTGGAAGAAGCCATCATTGTCGAAGACACATCAGCTAATACTTCTGAGAATGTCATATGTGGCATGAACGAGGTGCTTTGTCGGTGCATTGTGGTGCGCAGTTTGATAATCGTGACTGTGCCACCACATCTTCGTAGAGCCATCATGACATTCGAGCGCAATTTTTCTGGCATCAAGTTTTTGACTAGTGCGCCAGAAATAAAAATCGACGATGAAGCTCACCTCAAGTACGCCAAACAAATTTGCAAGGAGGTCGACAGACTTCAGGAATATACAATAAAGGGTGATATTGCTTCAAGCAGGATTCCACTGAGAGTCTTGGAAGCAAAAAGAATCCTTGAAGGCCTCCCTTAAAAAAGGAGGCTTTGAATTTGTCTGAAGACTGATAATATAAATATATGAATAAAAGAAAAAAAAGACTTGAACAAGATGGTGTAATAATTTTGTTCAGCATTGCTATTTCTTTCTTTCTTTTAAAAGACGGTCTAATAGAGTCATTTCTTTTTTCTGTGCAGAGCTTTCAGATTTTAGCGATTTTTGTTGCTGGAATGTTTTTTACTTCTGTCTTTACTACGGCGCCGTCGATTGCTGTGCTTTCTGTACTTGCGCAAAATAATAATATTTTTTTGGTAGCTTTTGTGGGAGGTTTGGGTGCGATGATCGGAGATTATCTTATTTTTAAGTTTGTAAAAGATAGAGTTTCAGAAGATTTCAAGTATGTTTTTGGTTTTTCTAAGAGAAAGAGAATACCACACATTTTCAGAACGAAACTTTTTCATTGGTTTGCACCATTTTTTGGTGCGCTCATAATAGCGTCTCCTTTTCCTGATGAAATAGGGATAGCAATACTGGGTTTGTCTCATACAAATAACAAAGTTTTTTTAACGATTTCATATATTTTTAATAGCCTAGGCATTTTGGCTATAGGAATTTTAGCTAAAACCATTGTTTAGTTATTGTTTGTGTGTTAATTTATTCCAAGCGCAAGATTTCTTGCAACTGTACCGGCAGTTCCGGCACGCTCATTCCCAAGAATGGAGGGGATACATTGGCTGTACTCGACTTGCCTCATGACAGGCTTCTCTCTGCTCTCGGCACCTTCAATAACAGAGCTCGTGTTGGGACATTCAAGCTCGTTCACCTCAAGGGGTTCAACAGGCTCGATGTGATCTCTGCTGAAAATCTCACTGGTGAAAATCGGGGGACGGCGGGGGAATTCAGGGAGTTGTGTGATGAGCTCACCCAATTCTTTCAGCATCTGAGGGGTGGTACTCGTTCCATCGCTCAGATCGAGGCCATCAACAAGATGTCCGAGTCGGAGATTCATCAGAAGTTTTTGCTCAAGACTGTTGGTGTGAGTGAGGACTCTGCGTAATGAATTTGCCCGGCCGACCCATGTCGGCCGGGCTTTGATTTTTACTCTATTATTTTACTGTATAATATTCACATGGATAAATTAACTATACTCACAACCGAAAACGAAAAAGATTACGATCTTGTTGACTCAGGTGACGGAGAAAAATTAGAAAGATACGGAGATTATTTATTATCAAGACCAGATCCTCAGGCTTTGTGGTCAAAAATGAAACCAAAAGAATGGGAGAAAGCACACGGTGTTTTTATTCGTAATGCACAAAAGGCTTCTTGGAAAATGAAGGACAGTGTTCCTGCAGAATGGCAGATAAATCTCGCGGGTCTTACTTTTATTATTTCCCCAACATCTTTTAAACACACAGGTGTTTTTCCAGAACAATCAAGCAACTGGAATTGGCTTTTTGAAAATATCCAAAAAGAAAAGACAAAATCTCCAGACAAAAACATTTCGGTTTTAAATTTGTTTGGTTACACAGGTGGAGCGACTTTGGCCTGTGCTAAAGCTGGTGCAGAGGTGACTCATGTAGACGGATCAAAAAGCGCTATCAACTGGGCAAAAGAAAATGCAAAGGCCTCTGGTCTACAAGACGCGCCAATCAGATGGATACTTGATGATGTGAGAAAGTTTGTGGCTAGAGAAATAAAAAGAGGAAAAAGATATGACGGAATTATTTTAGATCCTCCTGCTTTTGGTCATGGAGCAAAAAAAGAGGTTTGGAAAATCGAAGAACATTTGCCAGAGTTACTTTCTATGTGCAAGCAGATTCTTAGTGAGGATCCTATTTTCTTTCTTATAAACGGATATTCTTCTGGATATTCTGCTATTGCTTATGGAAATAATATAAAAAATCTGATGAAAGATTTTGGTGGTAGTGTAGAAATGGGGGAACTTTCTATAAAAGAGACAGATTCTGAGAGACTTTTGCCTTGTGGTATTTTTGCGCGTTTTAAAAAAGATTAAAAAATGAATAATTTGGTAATCGAACAAAATAAAAGATTGGCTTTTGTATCGGCGTTTTTGATTTCTCTTTGTTTTGTTTTAGGCTTTTTTGTCTCAAAGGGATATTTTTCAATTGATCAAAGTATTCAAAATTTTGCCATATCCACAAGAAACGATTTTTTGACATCTTTAATGGTTATTATCACAAATTTTGCTAGTCCGCTTGTATTACAGGCATATTCTATATTGATGTTTTTATTTTTAGTTTCGATAAATAAACTCAGTGAGAGTGTGAATTTTGTTGTCTCTATGTGCGCGGGCGTGATTTCTTTTTTTTCTTTTAAACTATTTTTTACAATTAGCCGACCGATAGATAGACTTACGGACGTTGCGGGGTGGTCTTTTCCTAGTGGTCACACCACTATGGCAACCATTGCTTTTTTACTAACAATATATTTTCTGAAAGACCATATTAAAAACCTTTTTCATAGAAAAATATTTATAGAATTTTTTGCTATGCTTATCGCGCTGGTTGCTGTCAGCAGAATATATCTTGGTGCTCATTTTTTTAGTGATGTTTTGGGCGGATTTTTCCTCGGGGTAGCTATAGTATTGGTTTCTGTTATTGTTGCAAGAATAAAATGACTAAAATTTTAGATGGCAGATTGGTTCGGGATTTTTTCGCGACCGAATTAAAAGAAAGAATTGATACTTTAAAAGATAAACCAAATCTAGCGATTATTCAGGTTGGAGATAGGATAGAATCAAATTCTTATATAAACCAAAAGAAGCTTTTTGCTGAAAAGATTGGCGCACTTACTAAGCACATAAAATTTTCCGAAGATGAATCAGAAGAAAATATCTGCTTAGAAATAGAAAAATTAAATAAAGACAGCAGTGTTCACGGAATAATAGTTCAGCTTCCTTTACCGAAACATATTGATAAAAATATTCTCATTCAAACTATTGATCCAGTGAAAGATGTTGATGGATTAACTTCTGTAAACACCAAGCTACTCTGGAGCAATCAGAAAGGTCATGTGCCAGCAACAGCGAGGGGAATCATTTCTCTGGTAGATTATTACGATATTCCTATAGCTGGTAAAAGGGTTGTGGTGGTTGGGCGCTCTGATCTAGTGGGTAAACCAGTCGCTTTGTCTTTTTTAAATAGAGATGCCACTGTAACAATCTGTCATCACAAAACGTCAGATATAATGTCGGAGACAAAGCAGGCTGATATATTGGTTGTTGCTACCGGCCATCCGTCTCTTATTACAAAGGATTTTGTAAAAGAGGGGCAAGTTGTTTTAGATGTCGGTATTACTTTAAATAAAGACAAAAAACTTGTCGGTGACGTGGATTTTGGAGAGGTAAGTAAAATTGTCTATGCTATCTCGCCGGTACCGGGCGGTGTGGGTCCAATGACTGTTGTTTCCTTATTTCAAAATTTACTAGATGCATATATGATGATGGTAGAGAAATAGAAATTATTAATAAATTTTAAAAATTATGTTTAACGAAAATACTGTGGTTGGGAAAAGAATGAATATTTTGGTGATGATTCTCACTATTGTTTTGATAGCTTTTGTGGGTATTCACACAATAAAATCTTTTGGTGGTCGTGGACACATGGGCGGTTTTGATAATTCACAACACACTATTGTGGTCGCTGGAAAAGGGGAGATTGTAGCTATCCCAGATATAGCAACATTTACTTTTTCTGTAGTAGAGCAAGCTTCTACTGTGTCTGATGCTCAAAACAAAGCTACAGAAAAAATGAATAAGGCATTGGAAGCTCTAAAAAGTCTTGGCGTTAATGAGAAAGATGTAAAGACAGTGGATTACAGTGCTTATCCTCGATATGAATATTTAAACCAAGTCTGCACTATGTATAGCTGTCCTGTTTCAGGCTCTCAAAAGTTGATAGGTTACGAGGTTAGACAAACTATAATGGTAAAGGTTAGAAACGTTGCTGATGCTGGAAAGGTTTTGGGAGAAATAGGTAAGACAGGAGTTTCTGATATCAGTGGTATCAACTTTACAGTAGACGACCAAGACTCAAAAGTTCGCGAGGCAAGAAAATCTGCTATAGATGATGCAAAATCACAAGCAGAACAATTGGCTAAAGATCTCGGTGTAAAACTTGGAAAAATTGTTAGTTTCAATGAATCAGGAAATTATCCTATGCCAATGTACGCAGTAAAAGATATGGCAATGGGAATGGGTGGATCTGCTGAGTCTGCTCCACAGCTTCCTACGGGTGAAAGCAAAATCACTTCAAATGTGACTATTGTTTACGAGATTAAGTAAGTAAAACAAAAATAACGTTTAGAAAGCACGCGTCAATCGCTACTGCGATTGCTGCTCCGCTCGGCGCCGTCGCGCCTGCGCGAGTCTTTTTAAACGTTATTTTTGTTTTACTTCACCATTGACCATCTATTTATTAGGTTGTATTCTCAAGCGCAGAAAGGAGGTAAAACCTCATGGACATTGGTCATGAAGAAGACATGAGACGCAGGAGGGATCTGAGGAATCGTCAGCATCTGCTTTCGTACTTGAGAAGTTTCTATGTTCCGACCTCAACATGGGGTCGTGGCTCTGCAAAGACGCTTGAGCATCTGCACAGGGAAATCCTGGCAGGTGAAGCGTTTTTGGTAGAGGATGGCAAACACCTTGTGCGTGAGATTCGGCTAGTCAAAGTGGCCGTTTTTTACAACACCGAGGATGGGAAGGCCTTGCAACTCTGTGAGGAGAAGCAAGTCTTCAAAAACGGACGAGTGCGTATTCGTGGCTTCAGGCACATTGGCGAAAAGATGAAG
>CAYOFR010000042.1:0-4607 GCA_964403475.1 uncultured Candidatus Saccharibacteria bacterium
CTGACTTCGACGGAGACCAGATGGCCGTTCACGTTCCTCTATCTCAAGAAGCTCAAACAGAAGCAAGAGAAATCATGGCTTCTGACAAAAATATTTTGAAGCCAGGAAGTGGAGATCCTATTATTTCAGGAAAGATGCTTGATATCGTACTTGGTTGTTATTGGATGACTAAGGTTGTGGATGGAAAAAAAGGTGAAGGAAAATATTTTGAAGATCCAGCAAGTGCTATCAGAGCTTTTGATTATGGCGAAGTAGATTTCCGAGCAAAAATAAAAGTTCTTCCTATTGAAGAAGTAAAGTACAAGGCTTTTGAAGGAAAAGTTTTTGAAACTTCTGTTGGACGTTTGCTTTTCAACAGTGTTTTGCCAAGCGATTATCACTACATGAACGGTGAAATAAATCGAAAGAAAATGTCTGAGATAGTGGATGATTTGATCGAGAAATACGGAATCGAAAATGTTCCTTCTATCATGGACAACATTAAAGCTTTCGGATTTAAGTATGCTACTTATTCTGGAGTAACTTGGGGTATTGATGACGTTTTGGTTCCATCAGGAAAAGATACTGTAATAAAAGTTGCGAAAGAAAAGTCTGATCAAATAATGGATCAATATAACTCAGGATTTATTTCAGAAGAAGAAAGACTTAGAAAAAATATTGAAATCTGGCACGGTGCAAAGAATGAAGTTGAAAAACTTATTCCAGAAGCTTTGCAAAAGCACGGCTCTGTATATGACATGGTAAATTCAGGAGCCCGAGGTTCTATCGGAAACATTACTCAGATGGTGGGTATGAAGGGTCTTATCCAAAATACTGCTGGAGAGACTATCGAATTCCCAATTCTCTCATGTTCAAAAGAAGGTCTTTCACCTCTTGAATATTTCATTACAACTCACGGTTCTAGAAAAGGTCTTACTGATACGGCTCTTAACACAGCGAAAGCGGGATACCTTACACGCCGACTCTTTGATGTGGCTCAAGACGCTATTATCACAGAAGAAGATTGTGGAACAAAAGAAGGAATCAAGCTTAGAAAAGAAAATGCTTCTGGAATCGAAATTCCTCTTTCACGAAATTGTAAAGGACGTTTCCTTGCTGAAGATGTTGTAAATTCAAAGGGTGAAGTTTTGTTTAAGAAAGGTGATTTCTTAACAAAAGAAAATGCTTTGATTATAGACAAAGAAGGTATACAGGAAGTTGTTGTAAGATCTCCTCTTGTTTGTAAAACTCCTACAGGTGTTTGTGTAAAATGTTATGGAGCTGATCTAGGAAAGCACAAGATCATTGATTTGGGAGAGGCTGTAGGTACTGTTGCTGCTCAAGCTATTGGTGAGCCTGGAACACAGCTTACAATGCGTACATTCCATGCCGGAGGTACAGCGTCTGTTGGTGGAGACATTACTCAAGGTCTTCCTCGTGTTGAAGAAGTTTTTGAAAAGAGAAAGCCAAAGAATCCTGCTGTAGTAAGTCATGTAGAAGGAGTTGTTACACAAGTAGAAACTTCTGGTGCAGATAAAAAGATTGTTGTTTTGCCAGAAATTTCTGATAAATCAAAACTAAAAACAAAGGGCGAAGTAGAATATCCTGTAAGTCCTCAGCGTATGATTTTGGTAAAGGTTGGAGACAAAGTTCAAAAGGGAGAAATGCTTACTGACGGTTCTGCTGATATTGATGAGTTGTTTAAGTATGCTGGAAAAGAAAAGGCAGAAAACTACATCATTCGAGAGATCAGTAAACTTTACGAACTACAAGGAGAAGCTGTTTCTAGAAAACACATCGAAGTTATCGTTCGACAAATGTTTGCTCGAAGAAAGATAAAAGATGAGGGGGGAACATCTCTTTCAGTTGGTGATGTTGTAGAAATGTCAGAGCTTGCAATGGAAAACAAGAAAGCTCGAGAAGCTGGAAAAGAAGAAGCAAAATCAGAGCCTGTTGTGATGGGTATTACAGAAGTTTCTCTTTCAAGAAAGAGCTTCTTGTCAGCTGCTTCATTCCAACACACTACTCGTGTACTTATAAACGGTGCAATTAGAGGAAACACAGATAAACTTATCGGTCTTAAAGAAAACGTTATCATCGGTCGTCTTATTCCAGCTGGAACAGGATTTGACGGAAGTCCAAAGAACGAGATGATCAAAAAGATCAAACAAGATTAATTCTTGGTTTTGAATGTGGGTTTTTGTGTGCTGACTTATTTAATCTATGTCATCCTCAGTAGACCTTATAAAAGAAAAGTTAGATATAGCCGATATTGTCGGATCGTATATTAAACTTGAAAAAGCTGGGCAAAATTTTAAAGGGAAATGTCCTTTTCACAACGAAAAGACTCCTTCCTTTTTCATCTCACCTGACAGAGGTACTTACTATTGTTTTGGTTGTGGCGCAAAAGGAGATATCTTTACTTTTGTTCAAGAATTCGAAGGCCTTGATTTTCGAGGTGCTTTAAAAAATTTAGCTCTTCGTGCTGGTGTTGAATTAGAAAAAGAAAATCCTGTAGAAAGAAGCGAAAAAGACAGACTTTATTCTGTCTTATCTCAGGCTGTGTTTTTCTTTCAGAAAAAACTTGATGAAAATCCTGATGCCAAGAAATATCTTTTGGGTCGTGGACTTACAGAAGAAACGATTAAAGAGTGGAGTATTGGATATGCGCCAAATGCTTGGCAGGAGCTTTGTGATTTTTTGGTTGAAAAAGGATTTACAAAAACAGAGGTGGAAAAAGTTGGTCTCATAAAGAAGAGTGAAAAAAGAGAGGGTGCTTACTACGATGTTTTCCGCGGCAGAATAATGTTTCCGATATTTGATGTTGGAGGAAAGGCGATCGCTTTTTCTGGGCGCATTCTAGTAGATGATGGTAAATCTCCAAAATATCTAAATACTCCAGAAACTATTTTGTTTAACAAATCTGAAACTCTTTATGGTTTACACAAAGCTAAAGTAGATATTCGAAGAAAAGATTATTCTATTTTGGTAGAAGGGCAAATGGATCTAGTAATGTCTCATCAAGCTGGATTTGGAAATACTGTAGCGTCTTCTGGTACAGCTTTTACCGCAGAACATTTGGGGAAATTAAAAAGACTTTCCAACAGAATTGTGATGGCGTTTGATGCTGATGGAGCTGGTTTTAATGCTTCAAATAAAAGCGCACAATTAGCTTTGTCTCTTGGTATGGAAGTGAAAGTTGCACTTTTGCCAAAAGGAAGCGATCCTGCTGATTTAATAAAAAAAGATATAAATGCCTGGAAAGATGTTTTGAAAAACACCATGCATATTATTGATTTTTATATGCAATCGCTTTTGGAGCAAAATCTAGAAGAAAGAAAACTTGCAAAAGAAATTCAAACTAAAGTTTTGCCATATATAAACATGCTTGAAAGTAGTATGGAAAAATCACATTTTGTCTCAAAAATTTCTGAGAGAATAAAGATAAAAGAAGACGCTCTTTGGGAAGATTTGAAAAAAATATCAAGTAACAAACCCATTACAAGCACGGCGCCTGTTGAGACTGTACATCGTCAGTCAGATCCTTCTTTCCGGAAAAATACGATTGAAAAAAAGATTTTGGGTATAAAGATGTGGCAAGATACACTTTCTAGTCCAAAAATAAAACCAGAAGAAGTTGTTTCTAGATTGGAAAACGTGGTAGGTAAAGAGATGGTGGTCTCTCTATTATCAAAATTGGAACCCAATAGGGAAGAATTAATTTTTGAAACAGAAGCTTATTATGACAACAGAGATGATATTTTAGAGGAGATAGATGAACTTTTTAACAATCTGGAGGAGGAAAGGCTCAAGGAAGAATTTGTGAAAACGATGTCGGAGCTCGGTCTCGCAGAGAAAAGTAAAGATTTATCAAAGGTTGAGGAGCTTTTAGCAAAATGTACCGAGATATCGAAGAAAATAGCTAAATTGCCAAAAAGAAAATAATTTTAATACACATAACAAAAATATATGAAAAAAAATAAAAAAACAGTTTCAAAAAAGAAGTCTAAAAAAATTACAAAGAAAGTTGTAAAGAAGACAAAGTCAGTAAAAGCAAAAAAGGTTAAAAAAGAAAAAGCTGTAAAAAAATCCACAAAAAAGGCTGACACAAAAAACGTTAGTTCAAAGAAAAATCAGAAACTAGAAAATGGTGTAAAAATGCTTCTAGCAAAAGGTAAAGAGCGTGGCTTTGTGACTTATGATGAAATCTTAAAAGAATTTCCTACTATTGAGGACGATATTCTTTTTCTTGAGGACTTGTATCAACAACTCATGGTGGCTGGTGTTGATGTGCTTGAGGGCGGAGGTTTACTTGATTCAAAAGATCCAGAAGATGATCCTGCTATTAAAAAATATACTTACAACAAGGGTGAGGGCTCACCGTATGATTCTATTCAAATGTATTTGAAAGAAATCGGACAGTACCCGCTCATCTCTGGTGGTCAGGAAAAAGACCTCGCAAAGCGCATTGAAAAAGGTGATCAAGAAGCAAAAAATCTACTTGCTCGTTCCAATCTTCGCCTCGTGGTGTCTATTGCAAAAAAATATGTTGGACGAAGTCCGGATCTCACACTTCTTGATTTGATTCAAGAAGGTAATCTCGGTCTCTTTAAAGCTGTAGATAAATT
>CAYOFR010000043.1:0-1521 GCA_964403475.1 uncultured Candidatus Saccharibacteria bacterium
AACAGCAGATGCGCAAAAGAAAGAGCTTGCCGATGCAAAGAACACCGCAGATATGATGATCTTTTCTGCAGAGAAAGCGCTCACTGAGCACGGCGCAAACATTACTGACGAGATCAAGTCAGGCGTCCAGGCAAAGATTGACGAAGCAAAGAAAGCTAAAGAGGGAACTGACAAAGCTGTAATGGAAGCTGCAACCAACGCACTCTCTACTGAAATGCAAAAGATTGGCGAACACATTGCCAAGAATGCTCCGCAGCAAGATGCCCCAGCAGCCGACCAGGCCCCCAAAGATGCTGAGGCAACCGACACTACTGCTGAAGAAGCAAAATAATCGATTACAACAAATAACTCTCTCAAAAAGCCTTAGAAATAGGGCTTTTTGTATGTATTGACTTATTTATGTAAATATGTTATTATTGATGAGTAAAATTCTTTGTAAACAATCAAATTAAATATATGCCACAGAATACACCTTTTGCACCGTCAGGAGAATATATTAAAGAGCTCAACGAAAAACTTACAAAAGCTGATCTTATCGCTTTGCATTCTGAAACTGAAACTTCCTATAATGAGCTTTCAGAATTAAGTAAGAAAATTAATCGGTTCTCTGAACATTCGATTGATGATGTTACTAAAAAAATACAGGATGTAACTAACCAGCTTTATTCTTTAACTGATGATACAGGTAAGGGCACTCTTCTTTCTGCGAAAAGACTTATCTTAGTGGTTAAAGAAGAAGTTGTTTGTAAGTTGGAAGCAGCTAAAACCCAAGCATCTCGTCCAAGAATCTAATATGATTCTAATAAAGCCACTCCTTTTCCAGTTTGGCTTTTTTTATTTCCAAAATATGCTATAGTATGGCCATGAACAAGAAGCGAAAGATTGCAGCAAAAAAGAATCGCAAAAAGGACGGCAAGACTGTCTCAATGCGCCACCGATAGCGAAAATGTCCCATCCAGCGGGCATTTTCTTTTGACAAGTCTGTGGTATAATCCACACATGGCAAAAGACTATTACAAAACGCTTGGCGTAGAAAAGGGTGCATCAAAAGATGAAATCAAAAAAGCATTTCATAAAATGGCGCACAAGTATCACCCCGATAAAAACGGCGGTGACGAAGCAAAGTTCAAGGAAGTAAATGAGGCATATCAGGTGCTCTCAGACGACCAAAAGCGCACGCAGTATGATCAGTTTGGATCAGATGGCCCGCAAGGCTTTGGTGGCGGACAAGGATTTGGAGGTTTTGATTTCGGTAATTTTTCTGGGGGCTTCCAGCAACAAGGAGGCGGATTTGAATTTGACCTTGGGGATATGTTTGGCGACTTTTTTGGTGGAGGAAGTCGCGGGCGATCTCGCCGCGGAGCAGATCTACAGACTACTGTACAGGTCAGCTTCAAAGATGCCGTGTTTGGTATTGAGCATTCAATCAAAATTAAAAAGCCTTCTACCTGCAGCACATGCAAAGGAAATGGTGCTGAGCCTGGAACACATCTAGAAACCTGTACGCAGTGTCAGGGTAAG
>CAYOFR010000044.1:0-2672 GCA_964403475.1 uncultured Candidatus Saccharibacteria bacterium
CTGAAAAATCCATCCATGACATTGACCATTCCTATCGTAGTGGGTGCCGATAATGTGACCAAAATCACTTATGCTGAGAGCAATCGTCTGCCCACCACCGACAAATTGCACAGGTTCAGTCATCGTAGCACCCTTTTTCCATAAAAAAGCGTGCTGTGTGAGAAATCCCTGCGTACACTCACCCACCACCACACCATCATTGTTGATAGAAAAAGCCTGCGAGCTCTGATGACCAGAAAGCACACCTAGATCTGTCACGACATATTTCGTATCCTGAAAAGTCCGACCGAACCCGCCACAAAACAAAAGCATGAAAATTAAAATCGCAACGCGAGTCATGATAGCTTCCTTTCAAAGAGTTTAAAAAGAACGATTCTCAATTATTTTAAAAAAGACAACATAAAATATTTTTAAAAAAATGATAAACAAAAAACGCCCTTTCGGGCGACTTTTGTTTTTTGGGTATTATCTAGATTAATAAACCCAAATTACTCTTTGTGAGAGATTTCCTGTCGAGTCTTTTCGATAAATCGAGCAGCTGCGTCTTGACCTCCGAGACCAAATGATAGTCCAAGTGCCAAAGAAAGTGCTACTACGACACCAGTGAAAAGAGTTTGGATAAATGGAGCCGCAATACCTAGTTGAGATAGTGCTACAAGTAGACCAAAAATCCAGATTGTCCATCGAGCTACTACACCAAGGAGAGAAGCTGATCGGATTTCTGCAGTTCTAGCTGAAGCAGAAACAAGTCTTTGTAATGCATCACCAATAACAGCAGCGAGTAGAAGAACTAATACAGCTACTATTACATTTGGCATGTAAAGTAATACAACGTTGTATAGGAACTGATTTACTTGAACAAGTCCCAATACATCAAATGCTGCAACAAGAAAAACAACGATAACAAACCATCGTACTAGTGCTCCTAGGAAATTTCCTGAATTTAGGTGAACACCTCCTTTTCTTAGGGTATCTTCTACTCCAGCCTTTCTTAGAGCGTTATCAACATTTACTGACTTTATAACCTGAGAGACTACTCGTCCCAAAAGTGAACCTACAATCCATCCGATAACCACTATTATCACAGCGATAACAAGTGTTGGTAGGAACATAGCAACACCATTCCATAAACTAAAGAATGATTGGCTTAGTCCCGCTGTCCATGTTTCAAGCATCATATTATTCGTTTTCCCGATAAACGGGGGCGCATTGCGCATCACGCAATGCATTACTTTTTAATAATTACTAATAAAAGACCTTTGTATGTCCTCACAAATTATATCACGCCTTTAAAATTAGCCAGCTTTTGAGGGTTTTAGCTGTGGATAACCCCTATTCTATACCTATTCTGTTGATAACCTTTTCATGAGGGAAATCTAGGACATCACTAATGAGTTTATCGCACATATTTAGACGATAATTAAAGTCCCCGGTCTCCAAAGCTGAATACTTTAATTCTTTGCCCAGCTCTGATTCAAGGCCTTTAATAACATTTTCCAAAGAATTCTTCTTTAGATTATCTCCCACTATAAACAGATCCACTCTACTCTCCCATTCTTGTATAAATACGCCAGCAATCACCAGAAGCTTTATATTTCCCACCTTTCTGAGTTTTTCTACAAGCTCATTGTGCCTAAAAGGATTCATATAAACCAAAAAATCTTGCAGAGGTCTTAGGTATTGGAATTTTTGATTTAAAACCCACCCATGCATTTTCTTTTTTACCAAAACTTTCTTTTTCCCCTTCTTTTGCTCTATATCACGCACAAAAACCTTACTTTTTATAAGCTCAATTTTCTCTAGGTTAATTATTTCTTTTTTTATAGAGCGCGGATTTGTATCTGTCCTTTCTGCGATATCGTTTAAATCAAAAACTGAGTTTGGATTAAACATAAAAAGTCGCATAAGCCTGACCTTTTCCCCACTTCCAAAGACTTTCTCTAAAATATCCATGATGGATAAGTATATACCATAGAAAACAAAACAAAAACACCTAAAGCAAACAAAAAGTACTCAAAAAGGGTACGGATTTTTTGAAGCTTAAAAAATCCTGAAACGCTCGGCTCGACAGCCTCGCGACCCCCTCTTTGGGTACTTTTTGTTTTGTTTAACTATCTCAATTCTATCTTTCCTCCAGCAGCTTCTACGTCTTTCTTTAGTTTCTCTGCATCTTCTTTCTTCATTCCTTCCTTAAGTACAGAAGGAGCAGCATCTACTAGATCCTTTGCCTCTTTTAGACCAAGACCCAATACTTCCTTTACAACCTTGATAACAGCGATCTTTTGAGCACCTGCATCAGCTAGGTGTACTGTAAATGAAGATTTCTCTTCTGCACCAGCGCCAGCAGCGGCACCAGCAGCAGCGGCAGGCGCTCGGCCAGACCGGCCCGGGCCTTGGGCGATGCGCCCGTCGACGCGCCCGTCGATCCGCCCGTCGTCGATACGCTCATTGGTGCGCTCCGAGCGACAGCCCGAGAAGCCGCCCCTGCAGCGCCTCGTCTTCGGCCAGTTCGGCCATGGACCCGCGATGCACGACGCGCCCGTCGTCCATCACCGCGACCGTGTCGCCGAGCTGTCGCGCGAACGCGAAGTTCTGCTCGACCAGCAGGATCGTCGCGCCGGCCGCCTTCAGCTGCATGAACGCCGACAGCATGTTGCGGACGATCGACGGCG
>CAYOFR010000045.1:0-5784 GCA_964403475.1 uncultured Candidatus Saccharibacteria bacterium
ATAGAAAAAGAGGCACAGATAAATGAAGAAATAGATCGTCTAAGACATGCTTCTACGCAAGCTCTTTTGACTCGCAAAGATGTGATTATCGTAGCTTCTGTTTCTTGTATATACAATCTCGGTAGTCCGGTCGAATACGAAAAAGTAAATATGAAAGTTTCTGTTGGTGCAAAAATCTCGAGAGCAGATTTTATGAGAAAGTTGATCGATATTCATTTCGAAAGGACGATGTCTGATTTGTCTCCGGCTCAATTTCGCGCACTTGGAAATTCTATTGAAATAATGCCGGTCTCAGAAAAAGTGATTTATAAAGTTGATTTTGAAAACGCTATTATTTCTAATATTCAAAAAATAGATGCTATTTCTAGAACAATAATAGAATCAGTAGAAAACTTTTTCCTTTTCCCAGCAAAACATTTTATTACTGAGGGTCCTCAAATAGAACGTGCTTTTAAATCAATTAAAAAAGAAGCCGATGAGCGTATTGCTGAATTAAAAAAACAGGGGAAAAATTTGGAAGCAGAAAGACTAAAGCGTCGCACGTCTTATGATTTAGCTTTGATTCGTGAAATAGGATATTGCAACGGCATTGAAAATTATTCAAGACATTTTGCTGGAAAGACAGAAGGTGAACCACCAGAAACATTGCTATCATATTTCCCACACAAGGCAGATGGCACACCAGATTTTCTGACTATTATAGATGAATCACATGTTACCGTGCCCCAAATACGTGGAATGTATGCTGGTGATAGATCAAGAAAAGAAACACTTGTTGAGCACGGTTTTAGACTTCCTTCAGCAAAAGACAACAGACCACTTCAATTTGATGAATTTGAGGAAAGAGTCGGTCAGGTTATTTATACTTCTGCAACTCCTGGTGTTTATGAAAAAGAACACAGTGAGAAGGTAGTAGAGCAGGTGATACGTCCGACTGGTTTGATAGATCCAGAGGTCGTTGTGCGTCCTGTAATAGAAAAAGGTAAATACAAGGGCCAGATTTTTGATTTTATAGATGAAGCGGAAAAGGTAATAAAAAAAGGTCACAGAGCAATAGCGACGACTCTTACAAAAAAGATGGCCGAAGATTTAAGTGAATATTTAAAAGAAAAGGGAATTAAATCTGAATATTTACACAGTGATATAAAAACACTCGAGCGAATAGAGATTCTCACAAATTTTAGAAGAGGTAAATTTGATGTACTTGTGGGAGTAAATTTGCTTCGAGAGGGTTTGGATTTACCAGAAGTTTCTTTTATAGGTATTTTAGATTCTGATAAATCAGGCTTCCTTAGATCCGAGACATCCCTGATACAAATAATAGGTCGTGCTGCTAGAAACGTGGACGGTAGAGTGATACTTTATGCTGACACAATAACTCCTGCTATGGATTACGCCATCAACGAGACATCTCGTCGTCGCACTCTTCAGATTGCTTACAACAAAGAACACAATATTACTCCAAAGACGATCATCAAAAAAATTCAAGATATTACAGATCAACTGCAAAGCGAACACCAGAAAACAGTCGCATCTTTGCTTGCATTAGATGAAAAATCTTTTGAAAAAGATCCAAAGAAACTTATTAAACAAAAAGAAAAGCAAATGTCTGAAGCTGTTAAGGTTTTGGATTTTGAAACAGCTGCTATTTTGCGAGATGAGATAGCACAGCTCACAGCTCGTCTTGAAGATAAAACTAAATAAGTGATATAATAAAATACAAATAAGTATTTTTATATCGTGGCATTAAGATTAATTCATAATAATAAATTTGAAGCCAACAAGTGGCTTGTTACAGCTCGTTGGTTTTACGCTCCTGCTATCTTTGTTATAGGACTTTTGCTAAAGCTCGATCCTTTGGGCAACAACTTTTTCCCAGTTTGGACGATGATGTTCCTGTTTTTCTCTTTTGTTTTGGTCAATCTTTGGTTTTGGAAGACTGTTCGTAAAATAGAGCTCAAAAATGACAATAGATCTATAACACATTTAGCTATCGGACAGATTTTTTCTGAGTTGGCTTTCTTTTTGGTTATTTTGCATCTTTCTGGCGGTGATCAAAGTGTTTCTCCTATATTTTTCTTTATTCCAATAGTGTCTTCTATTGTTCTTTTTGATGTTATCGGCTCCCTGATGATTTCTTTTATATCATCTCTTTTTGTAAATGGCATCTTGATTGCTGATTACTTTGGTTATCTCAGACATGTTTACGGATACACAGGTACTTGGCCGTTTAGTTATGAAGAGTTTATCATTCGATTGATGTCTACGGTGACTTATACAGCTGTATATTTTATCGTGGGAGCTTTGGCGGGCTATTTGTCTTCTGTTATCAAGCGTCGTGAGGGGCAACTCGTCGAAGACAAACGTCGTTCACAGCTTCAATCAGAAAGACTTCGTCTGCTCAACAATGAATACAACGGTTATGCTCGCATGCTAGTGCGCCGTGACTTGGAGCTGAGGAAAGAAAACCAGAAAATTACACAACTTGATAAAGAAAAATCAGAGTTCGTCTCGACTGTTGCTCATCAGCTCCGTACTCCTCTGTCTGCTATAAAATGGACACTCGATATTTTACTCAAAGAAGATGCTGGCTCACTTACTGGCGAACAAAAAGCGCTTGTGATGAAAGCTTATGAAAGCAATGAGCGCATAATAAATCTTATAAAAGACATGCTGGGAGTGGATAAAATAGAATCTGGCGGGACAGATTTCTCTTTCTTTGAAATAAATTTGCTTGATCTGGTAAACAACATCGTCGCCGAATTTCAGTCACAGATCGAAAGAAAAGGTATAAAGATGAAAGTGACTTCTCTGCCTTCAATGCCAAAAGTTCCTGTTGATCCACAAAAGATGCGTGCCGTTTTGCAAAACTTGATAGAGAATGCAATCAAGTACACCACAAAATCTATATCAGTAGACATCACTACAGATGGTGGTTTTGCAAAAGTTACAGTGGCTGACGATGGAATAGGTATACCAAAAGAGCAGTACAACGATATATTCAAGAGATTCTTTAGAGCTGAAAACGCAATGAAGCGCGATCCAGAAGGGTCTGGTCTAGGACTTTTTATAGTGAAGTCTATACTACATCGTCATGGTGGCGATATCATTTTCCAAAGTGAAGAGGGAAAAGGTACCACCTTTATATTCACAGTTCCTTTACAGAGATAATTCATTCATTATATAATTTAAAGCAAAACCATGTCTAAAATTTTAATTATCGATCAGGATGTTTTTTTCGGAGACATCTTGAATCAAAGAATAAAAAAAGACGGTTATCAAACTCTTGTTATAAACAACGGCGCTGTTGCTGTGGAGCAAATGAATTTGTTTAAGCCGGATTTGGTTTTGTTGGACATGGAACTTTCTACTGCCGATGGATATAAGATTCTTGAAAACAAAGGTGACAATCCTTCTCTTTCAAAAATTCCCCTATTAATGATATCTCCTTCTGGTGACCTTACAGAAATACGTAAGGCTGTAGATTTGGGTGTGAAAGATTATCTTGTGAAAGCACAGCTAAATCTAGATGATTTGATGGTTAAAATAAAAAATAATCTATCAAAACCTGTAAGTAGTAATACATCAGACGGACCACTCGTTGGTAAAAAAGTAATGTGGGTAGAAGACGATCAATTTTTGAGTGATTTGATTTCTCGCAAACTCTCAAAACAAGGTTGTAAATTACTTTTTGCTGGGACAGGGGAGGATGCTTTAAAAATTTTGGAGACAGAGGTGCCTGACATCATTATCTTGGATATATTGCTTCCTGGTATAAACGGCTTTGATGTTTTTGAACAAATAAATACAAACCCAAAGTTAAAACAAATTCCAGTTATAGTATTATCCAATTTCTCTCAACAAAGTCAGATAGATAGAGCAAAATCTCTCGGCGCTTCTCGTTTTCTTATAAAGGCTACTATCGTGCTTGATGATTTGGTAAAAGAGATTATCGCTGTTTTGGCTGAAGGAAGGAAATAAATTTTTCGTTTTACTATACACTCTGGTTCTGTTATAGTTTGTGTATCACCCCATGGCAAGCCCGTGGGGCTAAAAGCTATATATGGCTACACCCGATAAAAACAAAAAAGACTTGATAATAGTGCGAGGAGCGCGTACTCATAACCTTAAAAATATTACGGTAGAGATTCCGCGCAACACGATGACTGTATTCACAGGACTTTCTGGTTCTGGAAAATCATCTCTTGCTTTCGATACTATTTTTGCTGAAGGGCAGAGGAGATATGTAGAATCTCTTTCTTCTTATGCACGTCAATTTTTGCGACAGATGCAAAAGCCGGATGTTGATGAAATAGTAGGTCTTTCTCCTGCTATTTCTATTGATCAAAAATCAAGATCATCAAATCCACGCTCTACTGTGGCTACTATCACTGAGATCTATGACTATTTGCGTATTTTATATTCAAGAATTGGTCATCCGCACTGTTTGATCTGTGGAAATGAAATTAAAAGACTTTCAAATGAAGAGATAAAAAATTTTATTTTAGAAAGAATTGATTTGAAACAACAAGAGATATCTGGTAAAAAACTTGGTCTGCCGGTATATGCAGAAGTATTTTCTCCTCTAGTGCGTGGTAGAAAGGGTGAATATTATCAGTTGCTTTATGATTTACTCGGCAAAGGTTACTCAGAAGTCCTCGTAGATGGTGAGCGTAGAAAGCTACGTGAGCAGATTATTCTTTCAAAGACAAAGAAACACAATATCGATGTAATGGTCGATCAAATAAATGTTTCTGATTTCAAAAATAATTCAAAAGATGCTCTTGAAAGACTTAGTGAATCTCTAGAGAAAGCACTTGAAGAATCAGATGGTCTAGTCAAAATTGTTTTTCACGATATGTCTAAAGAAGAAGATACTAATTCTCGTGAAGAATTTTTGATGTCGTCAAAATTTGCCTGTCCACGTGATGGGTATTCTTATCCAGAAATAGAACCAAGATTGTTTTCTTTCAATTCCCCTTATGGAGCTTGTCCTGAATGTAATGGTCTCGGCACAAGACATTTTTTTGGAAGTGAAGCATGTCCAAAATGTAAGGGCGCTCGTCTGCGTGAAGAAGCCCTGCATGTATTTATTGGTGGAAAAAGCATCGTAGATTTTACATCAATGTCTATTGGTGATGCGAATGATTTTTTGAAAAAGATAAAGCTTACAGCCCGAGAGCAAATTATTTCAAAAGTTGTAATAAAAGAAATAGAGTCACGTTTGCAGTTTATGATAAACGTTGGAATCGATTATCTTACTTTGGATCGTAGGGCTCACACTTTGTCTGGTGGTGAAGCTCAAAGAATCAGACTTGCTTCTCAGCTGGGTTCTGGTCTTGTTGGTGCGCTATACGTGCTTGATGAGCCGACTATAGGTCTGCATTCACGTGACAACGACAGGCTTATAGCTACACTACTCAGACTTCGAGATTTAGGAAATACTATTATTGTTGTGGAGCATGATGAAGATACTATTTATTCTTCTGATTATATCGTCGATATTGGTCCTGGTGCCGGAGTGCACGGTGGAAATGTTGTTGTGTCTGGTTATTTGGATGATTTACTTACAGCAAAGAAAAACAATTCTGGTTCTACGACAATTGATTATTTGAGAGGCGACAAGGTAATAGAATTACCAGAGGAAAGAAGAGATTCTCCTAAAGGTGAGCTGAAGATACGTGGAGGAAAAATATTTAACATTAAAAATTTAAATGTTGATATACCGCTAGGTAGACTTGTTGCTATTACAGGTGTTTCTGGTTCTGGAAAATCTACTTTTAT
>CAYOFR010000046.1:0-7093 GCA_964403475.1 uncultured Candidatus Saccharibacteria bacterium
ATCATTATTTTTGTGAAAAATAGACTGAAATTTAAAAGTATTGCAGTGATTATTACATTCACGAGCATCTTCTTTGTGTTTACATTTCCTAGATTCAAGATTGTGCCTATCGCTATGTAAAGTAGTATGAATATAAAGAACATGTTGGCCACATCTCTAAAAGCAGACCATGTCACGTCGATGGCTCTAAGGGAATCTATCCTGTAGTGCATGTTTACCACCGTGTATTCTATTACGAAATTTAGGAGTGTTCCTGAAATTTGAAGCAAAAATGACGTTATGGTTTGTATTATCGTACCGATAAATTTGATTATGGCGTTTTCTATAGGAACGATTCCGCCCAAAATTAAGTCTATAAGCCAGTTTGAACCACTGTTTTTTTCTGATTCAGCATCTGACTTTGCTCTAGCGGCGCTTTCTATCTGTCCATTTGACGGTGAATCTTGCGATACAACATCTTCTAAGATAATTGATGATTGTGGTGGGTTTGTTGGTGTATCTAATGCTATAGATGTTTGGGGCAATACGAAAAAAATACCCAATATGAGTGCTGGTATTATTTTTGCTAAAGTTTTTTTATTAAAAAAATTACTCATATATTATGCTCCAAGTAAGCCACCAGCTTGAGTTATCACCTGTTTCATAAGTTGGTTCATTAATGCAGCAAGAATCTCATCGAACTCTTTTGCCAGCTCTAATTGTTTTAGGTTTGTGCCCAATGCTTCTTCGAGTTGAGATTCTATTACTGTGCCAGGAGTTTTTACTGGACCCCAAGCAACACATTCTTGGGTTCTCCAGTCGCTTTGTAAACAGTCTCTAGATGAAAGGAAACCGCTACCTTGTTGTAGCTCATCTCTTTTTATTCCCAAAGCGTTTGCGATTCTTGCATCAAGCTCTGCTTTGGCCATAAAACTTGCGCCGTAGACGTTGTTTTGTTGATTTTGTGTCATTTGAAACCACCCATCCCAACCAACATCTTCGAAACTCGCTGTGGCTCCCTCTATGTTATTTATCACATCTGTGAGTGTACACCCTATTCTGTCTCTAAACGCATAAGAATAATTTAGGTTTAGTGAAAGTAGCACAGCCTGTTTGAATGGTTGACACAAGAAAGATAAATCAGAGCCCTCTATAAAAGAGCCGGCTGTAATGTCCGCTGTATTTTTGAAAAAAGTTGCTGGATCTGTGATGAATTGTGGGCCACCATTAAAACCGCTATTTATCCATTTAATAAGAGATGTGGTAAATTGTTGTATTACAGTTTTTGCTATTTTTGTGGCTATGGAGTCAGCACTAGTTCCGGCTTGCGCTGCTACCTGTGCCCCCGTATAGACGGTACCGTTATATCTTGCTGTACCCACTTCTTTTGCGGCTAGTTGGGCAGAGTTCCAGGCTGCATCGTCTGATGTCAGGGTTATAAGCATTGTGTTTTCGAGTAGAGAACCGACCTCTGTCACTGGCACGGCGAGCTGAGCCTCTGCTTTTTTTGTGAATGGAGTTAGAAAAAATGCGCAAAATATAATTGCAATTGAGAAAAAACTGTAGCTAATTTTTTTAAGATAATTTATTGACACATTAATAGCTATTTTGCCATTAATTATATACTATGCATCAAGCTGTAGCCACCCTCTTCTTCCACATAGGTGATATTTTTTTCTTTTAAGTACGAAATTAAATTTTCCAAGGAAGCTTTTAGCTCAGGAACTCTTTCTTTGTAGTATGTGATAGCAGAAAAGCCTCTTGCTGGGTCTTTAAAATACACCTGCATATTCTCTATCAATGCCAATATGGTATTCATATTGTTTACAAGATCCAAGTGTTTTTCTTTTGCACTGTGAGGTACTGTCATTGAGAGCATTTCATTTATTGAGTTCCTGTATCCATCTGCTATAGGCTTTAGCTTCTCTAATTCTTTTTCGTCATCTTTTTGTATTGCTGTAAGTAAAATCACATATTCGTTTTGCAAACCACCCCCTCTCGGTGTGTTTTTGATGATTATATTCCACAGATCATTGCCATAAGATCTTATGACTTCATCATTTTCATCTTCTACTATATTTTTAAGGTTTTTTGATGTAAATTTTTGGATGTCTTGCTTTAGTGGTTCGTCGCCGAGCACATTCTTTATCAGCAAATCAGTATATTCTGGAGTTATGGGTACACCAGTTTGCTTGTAGTTTATATATTGAGCAAATGTTTGCATTGCTATTTGATCCGTAAGGGTTTGCCCTTCTGTTGTATTGGTGGTTGTGATGGATTTTTTTATGCCGACAGTCTGTGCCATCTGTGCCGAATTTTGAATTTGTTTTTTGTTTTCTATCTCCTTTCCATCTGGAGTACCGTTTCCATCACTGTCTGCTTTTAACGGATCCGTTTTCCACAAAATCTCTTCCCAGTCTTTTAGACCGTCTCCGTCAGTGTCTATGTTTGATGTGGTTTTTATTTCTTCATTTACAATTACATCTGGCGACACTTTTTCTTGGACAAAATCAGTAGAAGGCTCTGTGTTTGTCTTGGATAGATAATATATTCCCAAAACGACCACGACACAGGCAAGTAATATTAGTATTAATTTTTTGCTCGGACCTTTCATTTGTTTAAAAGTTTTCTTTATTATATCAGACTCTGTTACAATATTTACATGTTAAAAAGATTTCTTTTTTTGTTTTTTATTACCCCTTTCTTTGTGCAAGACGCTTTTGCTTCCGGTTTTGTTTTTGAAAAAACCTAAAAGTTGGCGACGAAGGCGTGGACGTCTTTGAGCTTCAAAGGGTTTTAAATCAAGATCCCCTTACGGCTGTTGATGTTTCTGGTCCAGGATCAAAGGGCAATGAGACTTATTATTTTGGAGAGAAGACAAAAAATGCCGTTATAGCCTTTCAAAACAAATATGCAGATGACGTCTTGTTGCCACAAGGTATTGCTTTTGGTACAGGTTTTGTCGGTGCCTCCACTAGAAGTAAATTAAATAGCCTGATTTCTATGAGTGCGAGCGCAGACACGACCACTCCGCCTGCTTTTGTGCCAGTTTCTAAGAAAACACAAAACCCAAACAATTTTTCTAGCTTCAATTTCTTTGAAGACAACGACAAGTCTGTGCAACTTGTTTTTATTTCTAAAAATTATGGAAAATATGGTGACACCATAGAGTTTACGGGCAACAACTTTTCTCTAACAGATAATCAAATTTATTTCGGTTCAAAGGTGGTATCTGGTGTTAAGGCGTTAAATAAAAATAAAATTTTATTTACTATTCCTGATTCTATATCCCCTGGGGTATATGATGTTGAGATTGGTAATTCTGCTGGAAAAAGTGAAAGCAATTCATATTTTGTGGTAACTGGAAATTCTAATACTCCTGCTCCAAAAATAATTTCAATCACACCAACAGTTTTATCTTTGGGTGACACCGTGACTATTGTCGGTGAAAATTTCACACCGACCAATAATCAGATTCGCACATCCCTAGGTGTTTCTGAAAACGTGAATTCTTCTGATGGCAAAACATTAAAATTTACTATTACAGCCCCATCTGATCTAGAGATAGAAAAAGTTTTTAATGCAGATGATAAGTTTGAGTTGCCCGTCTATGTTTATGTTGTTAACACAAACGGTGTGAGTGGGAGTTTAAATCCAGGTATAATTACTCTCAAGAGAATTTAAATATATGAAAAAAAGATTATCAGCTCTATTTTTAATTTGGTCTTTAGCAAGCGTGGCTGTTTTTGGTGTCTATAGTAAGGCTTTTGCTCAAACAACGATGCCGCCTTTTGGAGGACAAATTCTATTTAGAAAACATTGTGAGTGTCCTATCCCGGGTTTTCTAATAACTGTTTCTGGACCTGTGGGTGGAAACTTTCTCTTTGCTCCTTCTGTGACAAAACTTTTTATGAATTACAATATTTTTAGTACTGGAAATTGGGTGCTGGGTCTACATACTGGTGTTCCTATTGGCTGTGGAAATTATGAAGATGGTTGGTGTTGGGATCAGATTCCTACTAAAGGAATCATGACAATCGTTGGAACTTCCTAATTATAGTTTTTCTGAAAGATTGCTCCATTTTTCTAGAGTTATATCTTCTGCCCTACTCTTTAAATCTACACCACAGTCTTTAAAGGCTTTAATGATTTTTTCTTTATCAAAAGCAATTTCTAAATTTCTGGCCAGCATTTTTCTTTTGTGTGCAAAACCCGCTTTTATAACTTCAAAAAATTTTTCCTCTGTAAAGTTTTTAAAGAAACTTTTTGATATATTATCTATTAGTAAAATCGCAGAGTCTACTTTTGGCTTTGGGCTAAAATACATTGCTTTTACTGTATCTATATATTTTGGTAAACCATAAGCTTTGACTGAAAGTGAAAGCAGGCTTTCTTTGCCATCTCTCGCAATAATTCTTCTTGCGACTTCTTTTTGTAACATCAGCACCATTTTTTGTGGTGGATTTTTTACTGAAAGAAATGTCCTTAGTATTGCTCCAGTAATGTAATAAGGAATATTCGCTACTATTTTGTAGTTTTGTGGTAGAGAAAGATTTTCTGGATTCATTTCCAAAATATCTCCATGAATTAGTGTAAATCTTTTGTCGTATATATCTTTTTGAAAAAGATCATTTAGCACGGGTATCAACAAATCATCTTTTTCAACCGCTATCACCTTCCCCGCTTTTTCTAAAATTTTTGCAGTCAGCGCCCCCTTACCCGGCCCTATCTCAAGCACAGTATCTTCTTTTGTTATTTGTGCCGTATCTACTATTAGGCCTAGATATTTACCTGATTTAAGAAAATTTTGCCCCAAAGACTTTTTTGCTCTGTGATTTTTTTTGTCCATATTAAAAGTCTATTCTAAAAAGAGGTTTTTTGGGAGAGGAGTCGGGCTCACCCTCTTCTCTCTCCATGTGCACGTCTTCTATATCAAATATAAATTCTGAGGGTATGTTTACTTGTCTTGAACCAAATATTGTACGCATTTGTGCATAAGATAGATAAAGCCTTTTTCTTGCACGTGTGACTGCAACATAAAAAAGTCTCCTCTCCTCTTCTGCATCTTCTGCAGATATGTTTGCGTCATGTTTTTTGTGTGGAAAAAGATTCTCTTCTAGGCCCGTGATGAAAACATGATCAAACTCTAGCCCTTTTGCTGCGTGAACGGTCATTAGTTTTATTGCTTTTTCTGGTAAAACCTCACCCTCCTCGTCTGTGGCAAGAGAGGCGTCTGTAAGCATCCTGTCTATTCCCTCCTCTGGGCCATAGTGGTCGTAGCCGAGCGCCAATGTTACGAGCTCTTTTATGTTTTCCAGCCTTTCGGTATCCTCCTCGTTTTTTCCAAGTTCTAGCTCTCGCTCTATTCCTGATTCTTGAATTGTAAATTTTATCAATGCTGACGGCACCATTTGAGAAGACGCTTCTTTTATTTTCGCTAATATTGCGCGAAAGTTTTCAACCTTCTTTTTTGCCTGAGCTGTGAGTTCGCTTTCTTTTCCATCAAGTATTTTTTCTACGGTCACTTTTCCAAGTCCGCGAGCCGGTACGTTTATTATTCTTCTGATATCAGAGATGCTTGCGGGGTTTAATGATGCTTTTATAAAAGATAGCGTGTCTTTGATTTCTTTTCTTTCAAAAAATTTTGTACCAATCATTTGGTATGGCACGCCCAAAGCCACACAGGCTTCTTCTAGAATTCTTGATTGAAAGTTTGCTCTGTATAAAATAGCTATTTCATCTGCTGGTATCCCCGCTTCTATATAAGTGCGTATTTTACCTGCGATAGTATAAGCTTCTTGTGCTTCGTCGTAGTTGGCGATGAGTGTGACTTTTTCTCCGTGGGGGTTGTTTGTAAATAATTTTTTATCAATTCGGTATTTGTTTTTTTGAATTATTGAGTTGGCTACTGCTAGAATTGTTTTTGTTGAACGGTAGTTTTCTTCTAGGCGGACAATTTTTACTTCCGGATACTTTTTTTCAAAGTTAAGCATGTTTTGGATGTTTGCTCCTCTCCAGCTGTAGATGTTTTGGTCTGTATCACCGACGACACAAATGTTTTTGTGTTTTTGAGCGATGATTTCTGCAATGCGATCTTGGACTCCGTTGGTATCCTGGTACTCGTCTATGTGTATGTATTTAAATCTATTTTGGCAGTCGTTTCTCACATCTTCAAATTTTTCTAGTAGAGTAACTGTCTTTAAAAGTAAGTCATCAAAATCTAGAGCGTTTTCTTTTTTTAGTGTTTGTTCATATTTTCCCCAAGCAGAAGACACAACCTTTTGAAAAAAATTGTATCCAACATTTTCTTTGTACTTATCGACACTGATCCCCTCACCCTTTGCCTTTGATATCGCATGCATTATTTTTGCAGGGTCAAACTGTTTTGGATCGTAGTTTGCTGATATGAGAGCGTCTTTTATTGCTTTTTTGGCGTCGTTTTTATCAAAAATATTGAAATACCTTGATAGGCCCAGATGTCCACCGTATTCTTTTAAAAGAAAAACCCCGAGTGAATGAAATGTGCTTATCATAGGCAAGCCATCTCTCAGTGTGATCATCTCTATTTCAGAATTTTCCTTTACCGCATGAGATATTCTTTCTCGCATCTCTTTTGCGGCCTTGTTTGTAAATGTTATTGCTAAAATTTGTTTGGGCGAAACACCCTTTTCTATTAGATGAAGGATTCTGTGTGTGATAGTCTTCGTTTTTCCAGCTCCAGCTCCGGCAACAATCAGTACCGGGCCCTCAGTGGTCTCCACCGCCTCTCTTTGGGCGTCATTTAGGTTGTTTAAAAATTTTTTTTGTGTGGAATTTTCCATTTTTTATGTCTCCAAAGACCCACTATATCACAACAAACGATGTCCACAGGCTATGCACATTGTGGTTGACTAGAGAGTACCCACTTGTATAATAATTAGATATCCAGAAAGATTGGCCGATATTATTATATGGCTCAACAGAGCCATATTTCCGATTCAGGACGAAATTATCATTAATTCTAGGCTTATTTTACATCAGCTATACAACCTTAGATTGAGTGTTTGGGATATTTTATCACAAAAACTCAATAATAAGGCCATAAAATGGTTTTTCCCAGCTATTCTAGCAACTG
>CAYOFR010000047.1:0-1923 GCA_964403475.1 uncultured Candidatus Saccharibacteria bacterium
CGTATCTCGCTATGGTCTTATGGCTATGGGTTCTTCTTTGGATCAGATAGGTCCTATTACTCGCACAGTGGGTGATTCAGAAATTTTATTTAACGCAATTCGTGGGCAAGATACTTTTGATAGCACGTCACTGCCAAATGATTTGTATAAAAAAATTCAGTCACAGCCAACAATTTCAAAAAAACCAATCATTGGTGTGCCTAAAGATATGGTTTACATAGAAGGCCTTGATCCTAAAGTGAGAGAAAACTTTGATGCATCAATAGAAAAATTAAAAAATCTTGGATATGAGATAAAAGAAATAGAACTCCCTCATGTAAAATATTCTTTACCAGCTTAATACATCATTATGCCAGGATAAGTATCTTTAAACCTTGCACGTTTTGATGGTGTAAAATTTGGCCTTCATGAAGATGGCAAAAAGCTCTTAGAAGATTATAAAAAAACTCGCGGAAAGGGTTTTGGAAAAGAGGTACGTCGTCGAATACTCGTAGGTACACACGTACTATCGTCTGGGTACTATGATGCGTATTACAATAAAGCACAAAATGCTCGCAAGCTTATCATAAATGATTTTAAAAAAGCTTTTGAAAAGGTAGATGTGATTATTACTCCTACCACTCCTACGCCAGCTTTCAAGCTTGGAGAAAAAAGAGACAATCCAGTCGAGATGTATTTGGCGGACATTTTTACTGTGCCAGCAAATATAGCTAGAATTCCTGCTTTGTCTGTACCTTCTGGTTTTGTAAAAGTTGATAATGTTGATTTACCTTTAGGATTGCAGTTTATGTCAGCAGAATGTAGAGAAGATTTACTTTTTTCTGTGGGAAAAGATTTTCTCAATGAATAGTTTGCGTAGTATACTATTTGTATATGGCAGGTGATAAAGATAAAAAACCTTCTTCAGCCAACAACCCACTTGGTGCAGATAATATATGGGAGTTTATTGTTATTGCTGGTGTACTTTTGGCAATACTTACTTATGCAGTAGCTCATTTCATGGGCTTTCTACATAGTTCAAATCCATTAAAAAATTCTTCTATCCTTCAAGACTTATCTTTTTGGTTTCGTCGCAACATACCCATCTTTCAGATAATTTCTTTTTTCATATCAGTATCTTTAGTCTATCTGATTGTCTCTACATACAGGAAAATGGGTAAGTTGACGAAAGAAACAAAAGCAAAATATGCTAAGCCACAAAAGGAGGTGAGTAGTGTAAGTGCTTCTGAAGATCAGACTGCACCCGTTGTCTACAATTCATCACAAAACAAAAGATGGGAGCGTGTTTTGGAGCATATCGAATCAACAAATCCAAATGATTGGAAGATAGCTATTATAGAAGCGGATAGTATCCTAGATGAAATGGTAAAAAGTATGGGATATCACGGTGATACTTTAGGTGAAAGATTAAAGGGTATAGAGGTCAGTGATTTTAATACTCTAAACAATGCTTGGGAGGCACATAAAGTGCGAAATGCCATTGCTCATGAAGGTGCAAATTTCCAGATTAACGAAAGAGAGGCTAGGAGAGTCGTTGCTCTGTATAAGTCTGTATTTGAAGAATTTAAGTATATCTAGCTCTTGTTATTTTGTCTTTTTGTGATACTATTGAAAACCTATCGCGGGGTGGAGAAGTAGTATCTCGGGAGGCTCATAACCTCCAGCCATCGGTGCAATTCCGGTCCCCGCAACAAGTAAAACAAAAACCGCCTTACTGGGCGGTTTTTGTTTTGTATTTATACTTACTGCGCGGTCGAAGGGACTTGAACCCTCAACCTCTCACGTGACAGGCGAGTGCTCTAACCAGTTGAGCTACGACCGCAATATAAACAAGCTCCAAGCATTATACACAAAAAATGCAATATTTGAAGCTGTGCCGATGCCTGGACTCGAACCAGGGACCTTCTCTTTATGAGTGAGATG
>CAYOFR010000048.1:0-5568 GCA_964403475.1 uncultured Candidatus Saccharibacteria bacterium
GTTGAGGTGAGCGTATAGTAGAGTGACGCTTAAACATTTCTCTTTATTATCCCCTTGCCCATATATTTTTGAAGGACTTCAGGAACAACAATAGATCCATCTGCTTGTTGATTGTTTTCAATAATAGAAATGAGAATTCGAGGAAAAGCGAGAGCTGTGTTGTTTAATGAATGAGCAAATTTTAATTTTCCATCAACATCTTTGTAACGAATATTTAGTCGTCTTGTTTGGAAATCCTGGAAATAAGAAGATGAGTGAGTCTCGCCGTATGATTTTTGTCCAGCGCGCCACACTTCGATATCGTATTTTTTTACCTGACCAAGGCCCAAATCACCTCCGCAGTTTACGACAACATGATATGGCAATCCAAGCGCCTGGAGCAAGCCCTCAGCATTAGCCGTGAGCTCTTCGTGTAAAGCAACAGACATTTCATGATTTGCTTCACAAAGTATTACTTGTTCAAATTTTAAAAATTCATGAACACGATACAATCCTTTTACATCTTTTCCATGACTTCCTGCTTCTCTACGGAAACAAGGAGAAAAAGCTAAAGTTTTTAAAGGAAGCTTAGTCCTCTCTAGCACTTCATCCATGTAATACGCCATCGCACCCGCCTCACCTGTACCAGCAAGATAGTCGCCGTCTTGTGTTTTGTACAAATCCTCTTCACCTTGTGGCAAATATCCTGTTCCTAAAAGTGTTTCTCTTTTCACTAAAGAAGGAACTATCATAGGAGTAAAACCGCCCTTGTTTGTAAAATAATCTACTAAAAATTGCCAAAGCGCAAAATTTAAAAGTGCACCATCATTTTTCAAAAAATATCCGCGGAATCCAGAAACCTTTGAACCTCTTTCAAAATCTGCCATGTCCAAAGACTCCATAAGTTCAATATGATTTTTTGGCTCAAAATCAAATTTTGGAATTTCACCCCAAGTCCGCACTTCAACATTTTGAGCGTCACTTTCACCTTCTGGTACAGAAATATCTGGAACGTTTGGCACTTGCACCATTTGTGTTTGCCATGCGTGCATTATTTCTTTTAAAGATTCCTCTTCTTTTTGAAGACCTTCCTTCAAAACCTTCATCTCTTCTATTAGAGCAGTCCTCTCTTCTGGTGAAGCTTTTGTGATCTTTTCACTGTATTCATTTTGTTTGGCACGCTTAGCCTCTATAGATACCAAAATCTCTCTTCTTTTGTCGTCTATTGATACAAGCTCTTCAACGTCAAAATTTATGTGCTTTTTACGCGCAGCTTCTTTTATAAGGTCTTTATTATCTCTGATGAATTTAATGTCGAGCATTTTGGCTTTATCTTTATTCGTTCTTTAGGAATTAATGATAACAAATATAGTCCAATATTGGAATGTCAAAATATAGCAAAAAATTCCCTCTATATATAGTATCTCATGACGACCTACCACCGCTTTTAAAAGAAATACCGGACCCGCCCGATAAACTCTTTGTAAAAGGGAAAATTCCAAGTGACGATAATATAAAATTTCTCTGTGTTGTGGGATCGAGAGCATACACAAGCTATGGCGAAGAAGTCTGCAAAAAGCTCCTTTCTGGCTTGCGAGGATACAATATATGTATAGTCTCTGGCTTGGCTCTTGGTATAGACACTATAGCGCATCAGACAGCTATCGATAACGGACTCATCAATATTGCTATTCCCGGATCTGGACTTGATTCATCAGTACTTTATCCACGTTCCAACTTTCGTCTTGCTGAAAAAATACTTGAAGCTGGTGGTGCTATTATTTCTGAAGAAAAACCAAACTTCAAAGCAACACCTTACAGCTTTCCCAAAAGAAACAGGATAATGGCAGGAATGTCGCACGCGGTACTAGTAATAGAAGCCGAAAAAAAATCTGGCACACTGATTACCTCAAAATATGCGACAGACTACAACCGCGATGTACTCACTGTCCCAGGCTCTATTTTTTCCAGTAGATCAGATGGGCCACATATGCTCATACGTCTAGGCGCAACACCCGTGTGCACAAGTGAAGATGTCTTGGAAGCGCTTGGATTTGATATATCAAAAAAAGAAGAAAATAAACAAAAAAATCTTTCTCTATATACAGAAGACGAAAGAGAAGTCATAGAAAATCTATCTGCGCCAATGAGCCGAGACGCCCTCATTCGTATACTGGTAGAAAAAATGGGTAGACCGATTTCAGAAATAAATTCCCTGCTTGTGATGATGGAAATACGAGAGCTCATCGTAGAAAAAATGGGAGAGATTTATATTGTATAAATTTGCATAAATAAAATATCTGTAGTATTAATTGAATCACATGAAACTACTCATCGTAGAGTCACCAGCAAAAGCAAAAACCATTTCAAAATATTTGGATGGCAAATTTACCGTGAAAGCTTCTGTCGGTCATATTCGTGATTTACCAAAAAATAATAAGAAAGCTATCGACATCGAAGGTGGCTTTATCCCCCACTACGAAATATCAAAAGGAAAAGAAAAAGTTGTAGCAGAAATAAAATCGCTTGCAAAAAAAGCTGATGAAATATTACTTGCAACCGACCCCGATAGAGAGGGCGAAGCGATAGCTTGGCACATAGCACAAGCAACTGGTCTAAAACATCCAAAGCGTGTTGTATTTCACGAAATCACAAAAGACGCAGTACTCGAAGCAATACAGCATCCACGCGCTATAGATGAAAATCTAAAACAAGCGCAGGAAGCGCGACGTGTGCTCGATCGACTAGTCGGATACGATCTCTCAGGAATAATCTGGAAAAAGGTGCGGTATGGTCTGTCTGCTGGACGCGTACAGTCTCCTGCGCTACGCATCATCATGGAGCGCGAAAGAGAGATCCGTGCTTTTGTGCCACATAATTTTTGGATAATTACAGCAGATCTAGAAAATAAAACTGGCGAAACAAAATTCAAGCTTCCTTTTGTATGCTCACAAGAACCGACAGACATAAAAGAAGTAGAAAGGATTTTGTCCGAGGGTAAAAAAGGTGCATGGAAAGTCATAGATATAAAAGAAACAGAAGTAAAACGCTCACCTCGCCCACCGTTTATCACATCCACTCTTCAACAAGCAGCGAGCTCTCGCCTAGGATTTGCCCCATCAAAAACGATGGGTATCGCACAAAAGCTATACGAAGCCGGTCTCATCACATACATGCGTACAGACAGCACGACTTTGAGCAAAGTAGCTCTAGGTCAAATAGCTGGCGTGGTAGAAAGTAGATTTGGCAAAAAATATTTACAATTCCGCACTTTTTCAAAGAAAAGTAAAAACGCGCAGGAAGCACACGAAGCTATACGTCCAACAAACCTTTCAAAAGAAATAGCTGGTGCGACAGATGAACAAAAAAAGTTGTATCGCCTAATCTGGCGACGCACCGTGGCATCTCAGATGACAGAGGCCAACACTTTGCGTACAAAAGTAATAGCAAACATAGACGACAAAGAAACTATTCCAAACTTCAGCGTAAACGGATCAAGAATACTTTTTGACGGATGGTACGCTGTGGATCCCGCTGCTCGCCAAGAAGATGTAGAACTACCAAAAATGTCTACAGGCGACGCTCTCAATTTAATAGAATTACGAACAGAAGAAAAATCCACAGAACCACCTTCAAGGTACTCAGAAGCGGGTCTCGTCAAAGAGCTAGAAAAGCGTGGCATCGGTCGCCCATCTACATATGCAAGTATCATTAAAACTATCGTTGACCGAGGATATGTAGAAAAACAAAACAAAGCGCTTGTACCCACAGACACAGGTGACGTGGTGAGTTCATTCCTTGAAAACAATTTCATGGAATATATCAACGACTCTTTTACTGCAGAAATGGAAGACAAGCTCGACGAAATCGCTCAAGGCAAAGCTGACTATGAAAAAACTCTTTCTGCATATTACAAACCACTCGCTAAAGACGTAAAAGCAAAAGAAAAACTCGCAAAAGCGACAGATCTGGGAAAAGCTCCTAGTGAATTTAAATGTCCTGTCTGTGGAAGTGGAATGATTATCAAACTCAGTCGCACTGGCAAGTTTATGAGCTGTGAAAAATTTCCAGACTGTACTGGCGCACGAACAATAGACGGCAAAGAACTCGAGGGACCAAAAGAAACTGGCGAAAAGTGTCCGAATTGTGAAAAAGGAATGCTAATAGAGCGAGACGGAAAATTTGGTCGCTTTATCGCATGCAACAATTATCCAAAGTGCAAATATATTAAAAAAGACGCTGAGCTTGAAAAGCAAAATTCTACAGGCGTCACTTGCCCTATCTGCAAAAAAGGATTTATGACAGAGCGTCGTGGACGTTTTGGACTTTTCTATAGTTGTAGCAACTATCCAGATTGTAAACATATTATAAAAAGCAAACCGACAGGAAAGATTTGTGGATACATGCGCGAAAATGGTCCGTGCATACATTTAATGATGGAAGGTACCAAAACTATTCCAGAGCGATGTTCAGACAAGATGTGTCCAAATCATAATCCTCATAAGCTAAATAAATAAAGACGGTCCCCCTCGCTAAAGCGACCCTCTACAAACTAAAGTTTTTCACTGAATACAAATCTTCATCGTCTTCTTTCTTTTCTTCTTTTGATCTGTCGTCGGCGAGATCGGCAGTCACAATAGCGTCAGGAACAGTACTTACCACAGTCTCATCACCGTTTACTTTTGCAATGTGTTTATCAAGCATTGCTGTAGGATTTGAATTTTTCTTTTGCGAATTAAAAATATCTAAAATCGTGCGCAAATCTTCGTTTGAGAAAAAGTCGATAGAAAGCTTGCCGCCGTTGTCGCGTCGCTCTATAGATACTCGTGTGCCGAGTGACTCCGAAAGTTTTTCTTCTAGCTCTGTAAGCTCTGGATCAGGCGCGTATTCTTTTTTACGAACTTTATCAAAAGCGACCTTACGAGAAATTTGCTCCGCCTCCCTCACTGTAAGTTTTTTATAAATAATTTCTTTATAAAGAGTCATCTGCTCCTCTGGTCTATCGATAAGCATCAAAAGCGGGCGTGTATGTCCTTCTGAAATTTTTCCAGCACCCAAAGCATCTAAAATTTCTGGAGCCAAACCCAAGATACGCAAAGTGTTGCTGACATACTCGCGACTCTTACCTACTTTTTTTGCAATTTCTGCATGTTTAAATTTAAATTCATTGGCAAGTCGCTCAAAACTTCGCGCTCTATCTACTACATTTAGATCCTCGCGCTGAATATTTTCTATTATCGCGAGCTCAAGCTTCATCAGATCACTATCGTCGCCCGTTTTTATGAGCACTGGCACCTGTGAAAGTCCAGCTAGCTTGGAAGCACGCAGACGGCGCTCTCCAGCAATAAGCTCGTACTCGACAGCAAGTCCGCCGTCTTCTTTTGGTACTTCTTTGCGAGTAACGATAAGCGCCTGAAGTACGCCATACTGTCTGATAGAGTCAGCCAGACTTTGCAATTGCGCTTGATCAAACTCTCGACGAGGCTGAAACGGATTGGGTTTTATTTTCTCTAACTCTACCCAGAAAACAGCATTATTGAAGTATTGTGACATGTGAAAATTGTATCATGAAATTGATTTTCCTCTCAA
>CAYOFR010000049.1:0-3481 GCA_964403475.1 uncultured Candidatus Saccharibacteria bacterium
CGAGCTGTATACGGTAGAGGGTGGCAAAATTTTGATCAGCACCAGAGAAGATTTTTCTCAGACTTTTGAAAATCTGCAGTCTCTTTTAAATGATAAGGTTACAATTCCAGACAAAGAAAAATTTATAAATAATTTAAATTATGTAGACCTACGCTTTGGCAAAAAGTTGTTTTTTAAGTTAAGGTAGTGTCCTATGAAAGGCTTTTGGGAAAAATTAAAGAAAGAAAAAGGCGCGAGTCCGATACTCGTCCTCGCGCCAATGGCAGACGTCACTGACGCGTCTTTTCGTCGCGTCATTGCAAAGTACGGCAAGCCAGACGTGATCTGGACAGAGTTTGTCTCTGCTGACGGGCTCGCTTTGGCAAATGAAGAGGGTAAAAAGAAATTGATGAAAGATTTGATTTTTACAGAATCAGAGAGACCAATAGTGGCGCAGTTTTTTACGGCGCGTCCGGAGATGATGAAGCGCGCGGCGGAGCTCGCGCGCGAGCTTGGTTTTGATGGAATAGATATCAACATGGGATGTCCTGATAAAAGTATAGAAAGACAAGGTGCTGGAGCTGCAATGATGAAAAATCCCAAACTCGCAAGAGAGGTGATTCGTGCTGCAAAAGAGGGCGCGGGTGATTTGCCCGTATCTGTAAAAACACGTATTGGATTTAACAAAAATGAATTGGATACTTGGCTACCTGAACTTTTAGCAGAAGAGCCAGCTGTGATCACTGTGCACGCTCGCACTAGAAAAGAAATGTCAAAAGTTCCTGCACGATGGGAAGAGGTGAAGAGAGCTGTTGAAATAAGAAATAAAATTCAAGGTGTAGACAATGGCGAAAAAATTCGCACACTCATTTTCGGTAACGGAGATGCTTTAGATATATTTGATGCAGAAAAAAAGGCAAGCGAGAGTGGAGCAGATGGTGTAATGCTCGGCCGAGCTATTTTCGGTAATCCTTGGCTTTTTGCTCCAAACAAAAGACCAGATAAAATCGCAGACAGATTGCGTGTGATGGTGGAGCATACCAGACTTTTTCAGGAGTTGCTTGGTGATACAAAAAACTTTGCACTAATGAAAAAGCACTACAAAGCCTATGTAAATGGTTGGGATGGTGCAAAAGAGCTTCGCACAAAACTAATGGAAGCAGAAACTGTAGATGAAATATCAAATATTGTAGAGGAGTATATAAAAGAGGAGTTGTTCACATGACTTGTAGAAAATGCTTGACATTATTTTGGTAGTATGATAGGGTTACTAAAGAACACGAGGCACTGTGCTTCGTGAGTCAATGTACCGACACTGGTGCGAACTCAGGAATATCCTGGGGTTGTTGGATCAAAAGTCCATCGGATCTCAGGGGAACTCTCCCTGACAGCTCCACCAGTGTCGGTACGCAGGTTCTTTAGCAGCCTAGCTGCAGAAGGAGAATCGGGCCTATGAATGCCCCCATCGTCAGCTTGAAGAACGATTGCGATTGCCTCAACGGCCACAGCGTCCTCGGCGACAGCGTCGGCGGCGGCACCTAGGTCCTCGACCTGGGCAAGAATGGAGCAACCATGAACCAGCAGATGGCACGGCCTCCGCCCTAAAGCGGAGAATTCCTTCGGACAACAGAAAACAGAAAACAGAAAACAAAGAAAAAAAAAGATGTTTTGATCGTCATCAGTGAGCGCCGCTTTTGCGAACGCATCACTCTCACGATCCCCCCCAGGCCAATTCGGCTGGGGGTTAATTTTTTATATAAACACAAAAATTTTCTGATATAATAAACCGCATGAAAAAAGATATTCCTGCATCAGATGTCGCGCTATATAGAAAATATCGTCCGCAAAAATTTTCTGAGGTAATAGGTCAAGATCATATCGTAAGTGTTCTCCAAGGATCTATTAAACAAAACAATATTTCTCACGCATACCTTTTTGCCGGCTCTCGTGGTACAGGCAAGACGAGTATTGCTCGTATTTTTGCACGAGAAATAGGGACGAGTACAAATGATTTGTATGAAATAGACGCAGCTAGCAATCGTGGTATTGATGATGTACGTGAAATACGCGAATCAGTAAATACTCTTCCTTTTGAATCAAAGTACAAAGTTTATATAATAGACGAGGTGCATATGCTTACAAAAGAAGCATTCAACGCACTTCTCAAAACTCTCGAAGAACCACCTCCATATGTAGTATTTATTCTCGCAACTACTGAAATAGAAAAACTTCCTGAGACTGTCGTATCTCGATGTCAGTCTTTTACTTTTAAAAAACCAAGCCAGCCTTTACTTAAAAAAGTTGTAAGTGATATTGCAAAAGAAGAAGGCTTTTCAATAGACGCTTCTTCTACTGATCTCATTGCACTCTTGGGTGATGGATCTTTTCGTGACACTCTCGGAATATTACAAAAAGTCATTTCGTCTACACAAATTAAAAAAATCACCATAGATGATGTGGCAGAGACTACAGGTGCTCCACGATCTACATTGGTAAATGAGATTGTTGAAGCTATAGCACAAAAAGAAAAAGAAAAATCTTTGATGGCTGTGCAAAAAGCAGTCGAAAGCAACACAGATATGTCAGTCTTTATGAAACTTCTTTTAGAGAAGATGCGTTTTGTGCTTTTACTTCGTTTTGCTCCAGCGATGGAAAAGCAGATTGCAGGACAAGTTTCAGAAGAAGATTTTGTTTGGCTGAAAAATATGAGTGGGAAGGGTGATTTAAACATATCTTCTTCTGTGCTTTTGGAAATGCTTAATGCTCATGAAAATACTCCTCGTGCTTATATATCACAACTCCCACTTGAGATGGCCATAGTGAAAGTGTGTGAGTAGTTGAACAAACCTCTTTTTTCGGGTATTGTGTTTCTATTGCCGGTTCGTCTAATGGTAGGACAGCAGCCTTTGGAGCTGTTTATTGGGGTTCGAGTCCCTGACCGGCAGCTAGTTTGAGCTAGGACGAGATGCGTATGGATCTCGTGCGCTCGAAGTGCATCGCCTAGTAAATTTTGTAGAAGCGATACAATACAACCATGTTGCATCAGATGAAATTACAACCGAATCCGTTTGAGAAGATAAAAAACGGAAGTAAGACTTTGGAATTGCGTCTCAACGACGAGAAGCGGCAACTCATTAAGGTTGGCGACGAGATTGAATTTTCTCTTGCGACGGAACCTGAACAGAAGATGCTTGCAGTCGTCGAAGACTTGTATCATTTCCCGACATTCAAGGATCTCTGTTATTCATTTGAACCTGTTGAGTATGGTTCCCTTGATAAGGAGGGGTATGTCGAGATGTATAAGTATTACTCAAAGGAAGATGAGATGAAGTATGGGGTGCTGGGTATACGCGTAAGGTCTCACAACGGTCCAGTAATTAAGATTTCCCAATACCGATTTCCAACAAAATAAGCCAAACGGAGTAAGCAGTGCTTGACTGACTATGGTTCTAGCCCGAGACGCTCAGTCAACTTGTGATAGGTTCGGATACGCGAGAAATAT
>CAYOFR010000050.1:0-15850 GCA_964403475.1 uncultured Candidatus Saccharibacteria bacterium
CACGCATTGGCTTCGGCAGTACTGACCCAACACAGATTTCTACTTGGTACTATATAAACGCCGTAAGTAGTAATACGTCACTCACAATTCAATCAAACGTAACAGCGAGCGGCACAGGAGGTACTGCGCCGAGTCTGTCTATTTCTTCAGGTACAGCCTATGTTATAGAAGATCTTAAGGTACTTACGGCAACCACTGCAGTTGTTATTGCCGCTGCTGGTCTGACCATGGTCAACGGTCTTTCTTATGATGATTTTGTGGTTGGAGGTACAACTATCTCTGCTGCAACAACTGTTGATAAAACAAAGGCTGTATACAGTCTTGTTGATTTAGATTTACTGTACTCAACAGGTACTGTCACTGTTCCAACATCAACGACGGTAACTGGTTCAGGAACAGCTTGGGCGGCCGCAACTCACCTCGGATGTAAAATTGGTTTTGGGTCTACGAATCCCGCATCTATTACGACATGGTACACTATTACAGCTGTTGGATCGGCGACATCACTGACAATTTCTTCTGCAGCAACTGTGTCTGGAGGAACGGCATATGTAATTGTTGGTGGAAACGGTGCCGCAGGAGGTGTTGCTCTTGATGATCGTATAAGTTGGACTGAGCAGAACGTGTACGTTATAGAGGTTCAAGCAGCAACAACACCCCAGGTGTATAAATATAATATAAGAGCAGACCTTACGACACTCGGAGGAATTGGTGCTGGAAAAGCTGCTGGTGCATGGGTTCTTACTACTGCAGTACAAACTGTCGCAGGAACAGTTTCCCAAACTAATAACGGTCGAATCGGAACCCTTGCTCATGGTCCAGGCGCTGGTGTGAAGTGCTTGTATTTTGCTACTACAACAAGAATTTGTCGCGCACCTCTTACTGACATTACTCAAGGAAGTACTACGTGGGTTTCTGATTCAATGACTGAAGTTCCGACTGGAGGATCTACAACATACACAGCTTCAAGCTTATTGGCCAGTGTTGAAATTGCTGATCAGATAGATAGGCTCATTGTTACGTCAACAGGTGCCGGAACTACCACAGCAAATCGTCGCGCATACATCACAAAATATGACGCCTCTGGCTCGTATCCATTTGATCATATATTCCTCGTTGAAACAGGACAACAAGATCAATCTTCTGCTGACTCTGATTCTGTTCCACACCCGAGCCCTCAAGGCGCGCTTCTATCTGTTTGGTCGCAGGGGGGACTTGTGTACGCAGCTCGAACAGGAACAGCTGCAACTACAAATATTATGTACGCGCTTCCCCTTGGTGCAGATTGGCAATATGCTGACGATTCTGTTAACCAGCGTCTTATTACACCATCGCTTTCTACGCCAAACGCGACAACACTTTCTAGGGTTTATGTTAGTAACGCTGATTTTTTGGGCAACGCTGGTCTGACTATGCCTACTGAGCCAATAAGAATTTATTATAGAACAAACGGAATTGATGATAATTCTGGAACATGGACGCTGGTTGATCAAACTGGGGATATATCTGGCGCGACTGCTGGTAGTGAAGTGCAGTTTGCAATTGAATTTAGAACAATTGGTGCCACATGTATACCAAATAGAGTTTTCAATTTGTGTTGTACATACGAGGACAATACTACAGACAGTCATTACCAGCCGTCTGTTGCGCAATCTTCGATTACAAGCAAGCGTTTTGCATGGAGATTTTCAACAGCGTTTGGTGGTACTGTGCCGACTCTCAGAATACGACTATATAATGCAGAGACAGATGGTTTGATTTTGGATGATACAACCACAGCATCTGCTTCTGGAACATTTGAGAAGTCTACTGATGATGGTCAAAACTGGGGTTCATACAATACAACAGACAAGGGAAATGAAACTACTTACATTCGTTATACACCGACATCTTTGGCTGATGATATAAAAGTAAGAGCTCTTTTAACCCAAAACTAATATGATTCACATAGAAAATAATTCAGAGATTATAGAGAATAAAAATCTAAGAGTCGCTTCTCCTACAGGTGATTATGAAGACACTGCTCTTGTGGATTTCTTTGATATTAGTAAGCCGGGTATGGTGGCTGGTTCTTTTCAGGCTCAATATATAAAATACGGCGGTCTTGTTTATAAATTTAACGAGCCATCAGAGCTCGGTGAAGCTATTTTAAAAATAGATCCAGAATCTACACATTCAGCGGCATCTTATGTGCGTATGAGTAAAGAGCTTTTGGCACAGATGAATGGTGGCACCCTAGACTCTTCTTCTCTTGATCAAATTATGGTTGAAGAAAAAAATATTGTAGAAGAACCAGAGTCTGTAATACAAGAGCCAATAACACAAGATCCAGTTGTGGAAAAACCAAAAAAGTCAGAAAGGACTCGTAAACCAACACTTTCTTCTATGGACGGTGCTTTGTCTACTACAACCCCCGTTACCACCACATCGTCTGATAACATAATAGAAGATGTTCAGTCTGTGGTAGAAGATGTGACTGTGAAAGCAGAACAAATCTCTAGAACAGCAGAAAAAATATCAGATGTTGTAGAACAAATTGTTAAATAAAAGCTATGGCTCTTACAGATGTAATTTTTAGTGGTGGTGAGGTGCAAGATTTTTTGGTAGAAATACCGACCGCTGTTTACTCTGGATCTTTAGAGGATGTCTTGGTGGAAGAGTCCGGCAGTCAGACACTGATGTCTGAGATACCAGAAGCCTCTGGCGGAAATATCTTCATAATGTCAGAATAGTGGGGTGGATGGATTAAAAGAAAATTTTAAAAAGTTTCTACCTTATTTAGAGGATTTACGTAGAAAGCTCTATTTTTCTACGATATTCTTTCTTGCTGTTTTTATAATAGGTTTTTTCTCTTCTGCTTTTATTATTAAAAGTGTAGTAGATATCTTTAGAATGAGTGGTGTGGTTATTGCCACCACTTCTCCATTTCAATTTGCAGATGTTGCAATGGATATCGGTTTCTTTTCAGCTATTATTTCGACTCTACCAATAGTGGTTTTTCAGATCTTCTCCTTTGCTTCTCCGGCACTTACCAATAGAGAGAAAAAATGGTTTTTCCTAGCTGTGCCTATTAGTATTATATTTTTTCTCTCAGGATTCTTTTATGGTTTTTTGATTCTTTATTATTCTTTTGGCCTTTTGGCAAAGATAAATAGTGGTCTTGGTGTGCAAAATATATGGGACGTAAGTTCTTTTTTGTCACAGATTTTTATTACGTCATCACTTCTTGGTGTGGTATTTCAATTTCCAATTATACTAACGGCTCTAATAAAAATCGGTATTATTAGTCGAGACTTTTTAAGTCAAAAGAGGCGCTTTGCTTACTTCTTGGTGTTTGTTCTTGTGTCTTTACTTCCACCTACTGATGGGCTATCATTATTAGCAATGGGATTGCCATTGGTTTTTTTGTACGAGTTTACAATTTTAATTAATATTAAAAAACAACAACATGTTTGGATTAGGAACTAGAGAGCTCATAATACTTGCGATAATCTTCATTCTACTTTTCGGTGCAAAGAAGATTCCAGAACTTTCAAAGAGTATAGTAGAGGCTATTAGACACATGAGAGGTGCTTTCAAGGATATTGATGAGCCGAAGAAGAAGTAGGTAAAAACTTCGCAAAACAGCTTTTGAAATGTGCACGTAAATTTCTGCTGAAATTTCGTTATGCTCGCGCCAAGCGCTCCGCAACACATTTCAAAAGCTGTTTTGTTATGTTTCTGTTTACCTAAAATCCCAAACCTTTCATAAACACAGCGAGTTCTTCACCTTTTAGCTCACGGAAACTTCCTTTTGGTAATTTACCAAGCTCTAGATTCATAATTCGCACTCGCTCTAGATCTACCACGTCGTTGAAAAGTGCAACGCACATTCTACGAATTTGATGTTTTTTTCCTTCCGTAAGTGTGATTCTAAAAAGGTGATCGTTTATTACCTTTACTTTACAAGGCTTCGTCGTGTAGCTTTCTGTACCTTCTATGCGTACACCAGATTCCATTTTTTCTTTAAAATTTGCACGCAATTTTTCGCGAGTTTTTACAATGTATTCTTTTTCGTGAATATAGTCGGGGTTTAAAAGTTTGTCTGTGATACGGCCGTCATTGGTAAGTATCAAAAGTCCATGAGAATCCTTGTCGAGTCGGCCAACAGGGAAGATACCTTTTAGTTTTGTAGCACTAAGTACATCTTGCTCACCACGCTGAGGGGAGTGAGTGATCACTCCGACTGGTTTGTTGTATATATAGTAGACGTATTTTTTTGTAAGTCCTCCGCCACGTACTTCTACTAGATCATTTTCTTGTACTTTGTCGCCAAGCACCGCAAGCCGTCCGTTGATATAGACTTTCTTTTTTTCCACGAGTTCATCGCCACCTTTTCTGGTAGCGTATTTTTTCAAAGCTAGATATTTATTTATTCTCATTGGAAATTCTTCTTTCATTTTTTCAGGTTTAATATAAAAAAATGGACCCCAAAAATCTCGGGGTCCTTGGTGGGTTGTGCGATGGGTCTCAGTTGGGTGTAAACCAACGATGATGTGTTGTCGGTGATGTCGTTGGTGTCGGTGTGGGCCCAGCACTCTGTTTGCCGGAGGTGAGGCACTTGATGGTGTCCAAAGCATCAAGGATGGCCCTTGACGGAAGCGAATCCTTGATCGCCTCCATAAGTGTCTTGATCTCAATCGAAGTGATCTTGCCGGCGCTCTTGGCTCGACGGATTTCCTCGACCGCATCTTCTTGGGACCACAGCTCCTGTGAGGAGCTTTCGTCAGAGTACACGATGTAGCCATGCATCCGACAATCGAGGCACATCTTCAGGTGTGCTGGGATGATGATCTTGCCCAATCTAACCTCCTTGTCTAAAAGGGTTGATAACGGTTGTAGGGAATGACGATGATGAAGAACAGTTTCGGTACGCTTTACAGAATACACTATATTTTATTATTGTCAAGTTTGTCGGTGGCGTATTTAAAGATTATTTACTCGCCAGACTTGACATTTTGCCAACAATCGGCTATTCTTTCCCACGTAAGAGTTATCTACTAGAAGAACGTAAGACTTGTTTCTTTGTTCGCAATAGGGGATTCGAATCTTACGTATTATTCATAAGCCCATAAAAATAATGGCAAAGAAGCTATATGTTGGTGGTATTTCATACAATACTACTGAACAAGGATTATCAGATGCGTTCGCTAAGGCAGGATCAGTTGTTTCTGCTGTAATCATCACTGACAAAATGACAGGCCGATCAAAAGGCTTTGGTTTCGTAGAGATGAGTTCAGATGCAGAAGCAGATGCTGCTATCGAGATGTACAATGGTAAAGAACTCGATGGACGAAATTTGACAGTTAACGAAGCTCGACCAAAAGAAGATCGACCTCGTAACAACTTCCGATAATTTATTATCAGGAGTTATCTACAAAAGACCGCCTTCACTGGCGGTTTTTTGTTTGCAATTTATTATTGACAAAATAAGGGTTTTATTATATTCTTATGAAGCAATGAATCCAAAAGGATCAACAAACAGAACACCGTCAAGAAACAACTCGCCTCGACCCGCGAGTCGTTTTGGTGTACCTAGTCGCCCAGGAGGTCCTAGCTCTATAGCTCCAGGCACATCATCTGGTCGTTTTTCTCGACCAAGTCGTTTTAATTCTAGTCGTGGACCAAGCCGAGGTTATAGTCGTGGTGGTTTTGGTGGAAATAGAGGAGGCAACAGAAGTCGTGGTCGCGCAGGTATGGGCGGACGCATTGATGTTTCAAAATTTATAAACAAAACAGTTATCTCCGAAGAAGTAGAGGTTTTTATCCCAGAGCATCAGTTTGCTGATTTTCATATTAATGACACGCTTAAAAAAGCTGTTATAGCAAAAGGCTACACTACTCCTACACCTATTCAAGACAGATCTATTCCACATATTTTAAAGGGTGCAGATCTAGTAGGTATCGCAAACACTGGTACAGGAAAGACTGCTGCTTTTCTTATTCCTCTTATAAATAAAGTTATTTTAAATCCACGTGAGCAAGTGATGGTAATAGTGCCTACACGAGAGCTCGCTATTCAGATAGACCAAGAGCTTAAAGGTTTTACAAAAGGAATGAAAATCTTTTCTGTGGTGGCTGTGGGAGGTGCTCCTATTGGTCCTCAAATTCGTGAGCTTAAATATCACAATCAATTTATCATCGGAACTCCGGGAAGACTAAAAGATTTGATTGATAGAAAAATGATTCGTCTTTCATCATTCAAGTCTATTGTTTTAGATGAAGCTGATCGAATGCTAGATATGGGATTTATAAATGATATGCGTCTCATAATGTCTGGTATGCCAAAAGAAAGACAAACTCTTTTCTTTTCTGCAACACTTTCTCCTGAAATTGAAAAATTGATTGGTGAATTTTTGCGTGAGCCTGTACGTATATCTGTAAAGACTCGTGACACTTCAAAAAATGTGGAGCAGGACATAGTGCGTGTTGAGCGTGGCGCAAACAAATTAGACATTCTTCACAATCTTTTAAATCAAGAAGGTTTCAGTAAGGTTCTTATATTTGGTCGCACAAAGCACGGTGTGGAAAAACTTTCTACTATTCTTGCTGGAAAAGGCTTTAAGGCAGATTCTATACACGGTGACAAAAATCATTCAAAAAGACAAAAAGCTCTGAAGCTTTTCAAAGATAACCAAGTAAAAATACTTGTAGCTACTGACGTGGCTGCTAGAGGCTTGGATATTTCAGATATTACTCACGTGATCAACTATGATTTACCTGCAACATACGAAGACTATGTTCATCGTATAGGTAGAACTGGTCGTGGAAGCAAAAAAGGTAAAGCTTTGACTTTTATTGAATAAAAATATGGCAACTCCTGTTTTAAAAAATAATAAAAAGCACGATATGAAGACTCTTTCAAAAAAGACTTTTCAAAGTGCTGGAAAATGGATAGAAAAGCCAAGAGTTTCAGAAATATTGGTTTGTGCTTGTGGTAATAAATATATAAAGACAAGAAAAAATCAGACTACTTGTGTGAGATGTATCCGTTGATATAATAAGTCTATTAACAGTATAGATTTAAAATCATGGGTATTGTTTATTTAGTTGGACACGTTATTTTTGGCGGATATTTTTTAATGAATGCTTATAATCACTTGATAAAAAACAAGGGAACTATAGGTTATGCTCAATTTAAGGGAGTAAAAAATGCAAAGCTTGCGGTGATAATTTCTGGAATTCTTTTACTCGTAGGAGGTTTGTGTTTTGTGGGAGGCTTTAGCTATTTCTGGGGAGGAATAGCTTTGCTCGCTTTCATGATTCCTGTGACTTTCAAAATGCATGCTTTCTGGAAAGAGACAGATCCTCAAGCAAAGATGAATGAACGTGTTAGTTTTTATAAAAACATGGCTATCATCGGTGCTTTGTTGATGATGCTCTAATCATTGACAGACTTTTTTAAAGTTGTATCTTCATAAGGGGAAAAAACGGCACGTGTGTGCCGTTGTCCTTTTGAAAAATTTTTCAGTGAGGAGATCAGCGATGAAAGATGTGATTTACATCGAACCACTCGGTCGCTTTGGTCTCTTCGCTAACAAGGCGATGATTCCAATCATGAGGTGGTGTGCTGGGCGTGATGCCAAAAATGAGTCACCGAGACAGACTCATTTCTGGAACCGTCACGTGCTTGGGATCAAGTTTGCTGACAGTATCTCCAAGCATTCTGACAAAATGGTTTTGGTTACCCGAAACACAAGTGCTAAGACTGTGTTGCCTTTCATTTCCCATATTCCGAGGTGGGGTGGGTGGAAAGACTACATAGTCATCGAGCCATTTAATTTCATGGAGAAAGAGAATGGTTGGTATGTGGGGTGGATCTATGAAAAATCGGTCTGTGTTTCGAGAATCAAGTTGACCAGTGGCGTCAGACTGCTCAAGTTGCCGGAAGACTGTTTTGTCTTCGGCATCTCGCATTCAACTGGCTTCCAGATTTATCTGATGACAGTTGGCTTTGGAACCATAGGTAAGGGTGGCAAGTATTCCTCAACCCCCTTGCTTTAGTCAAAAAATGGAATAAGTGCGCCGCGACCAAAAGTCGCGGCGCTTTCCTTTTAAAAAATAAATACCGTAGAGCGGTATTTATTTTTTAGACAGTTATTGATTGGCGAGTCTCTTGTGATAATATCGCATGAAGTTTCTGTACTACTTCATAATGTTATTATTAATCGCCAATCAAGATGTCTGTGGCCGATTCGACCTCTTCGGCTATGTTTTTATTTTTACAAAGTGGTTATAAAATATTTATAAAGATTTCTTAAAAAATTAAGCTGTGATTTTGTAGCCTCTGCCAGGAATACTTACTATTAGATTTTTATCCATATCTTTTATTTTTTTTCTTATGTTCATGATGTGTGTCTCTATGGTATTTGAAAAAGGATTTATTTCTAAGTTCCAAACATGTTCAAGTATCATTCCTCTAGAAATCACATGACCCTTGTTTCTCATTAGATATTCAAGTAGGGCGAATTCTTTTTTTGTTAGATATATTTCTTTATTTTCACACGTGACTATTTGTTTTGTTGTCTCTAGTTTTACATTAGCGACTTCAAGTGTGTGTCCGTGTATTTGTATGGACCGCCTCATTATTACTCTTATTCGAGCAAGTAATTCCTCGAAAGAAAATGGTTTAAGAACATAATCATCTGCTCCAGCATTAAAACAATCTATTTTGTCTTCAATTTCTCTGCTTTCTGACAAGATTATTATTGGCATATTTTTTCCTTTCCCGCGTATCTCTTTGCATACTTCTATTGCTGTTGTATCTGAAATAAAAAATTCACAGATTATCAAATCATAGTCATTTGTGCGAGCGAGGAAGGATGCTTTTTTGGCGTCATCTGAACTATCTACCGCAAAGCATGCAGACATCAAACTAATTTCTAGAAATTCTTTTATTTTTTTATCATCTTCTATTATGAGTACTCTCATATTGGCCTTGTACCAATAAATTGGCCAAGATATCAGCGTAACTTTTTGGCGTCATCCGGTCAATGTAAAATGGGGATAACTTCTTTAGAATTTCTTTATATAGTTTTTATCTTAATAATCTTATGCTATGGTGGTATTAATAATTAAAGATAATTCCGTAAATTTATGAAAAACCCCATGTTTTTAAAAGGAAAAGGGCAAAATAAAGGATTTTTAATGAGTTTTTTTATTAAATCAACAGCTATGCTGTTGATTTTTTCATTCTTTTTGCCTTCGTTTGTTGTGTTTGCTTCGGAGGATAATATAAATAAAATCGACACAATAAAATCACAGAAAAAAGAAAAAACAGGTTTATCTGATTTGGAAAATTTAAATATAAAAAAAGATCTTCCATCATTTGAGATAATGCCCTCAGATCATTCTAGAAAAGAAGATGAAAAATCTACGTTTGAAAAAGAGCCAATTAAACTAATGGCTAGTGATGGCGGTGCAGGAAAAGAAATTTCAAGTATTATTCCTAATTCTAAGCAGGTATCGGTAAATCAAAATGATGGTTCTTTGTCATATGTTTACGAGTTTATTATTCCGCCAGGAAGAAACGACCTTACTCCAGATATTTCTTTATCATATAACAGTAATGAAAGGAAAAATAACAGCATTGTGGGTTATGGTTGGTCTATAGATATTCCATATATAGAAAGAATAAATAAAACCGGCTCAGATAATCTATACACAGACAATACATTTTCTTCATCTATTGATGGCGAACTCATTGTTTCTGGTTTAAATCTAGGTAGTTATCAACCAAAGATAGAAAATGGAAATTTTCTATCTTATAAATTTACAGATAATAAATGGGTTGTATACGACAAGTCAGGTTTGCGCTATCAGTTTGGTGGCACATCACAAGCTCGTCAGGATGATATTGCAAGCAGTACGCGTGTATATAAATGGATGCTTGAGGAGGTAAGGGATAAAAATGATAATTATATAAGATATGAGTATTTTAAAAATTCTGGGCAAATATATCCTGAACATATTTTTTATACAGGAAATGGCGCGACTGATGGAATTTTTCAAGTAGATTTTAATCTAGAGGCCACGACTACAAGTCCTACAATGTACAGTACAGATTTTGCTGTAAAAAATAATTATCAAATTTCTGAGATTGTCATTAAAGAAAATAATCAGTGGGTGAGAAAATATGACTTTTCTTATAAAAGGGGTGATGCGGGATTTCGTAGGTTATTGGAGTCTATCACAGAGAGTGGTATAGATTTAGTCTCCGATGAGATAAAGACAAAAGAGCCAACTGTTTTTGTATACAAAACCAAAGATTCTATTGGATGGACACAAGTTGAAAATTCAGATTGGGAACTACCGCGTTGGCTGTATGACGAGGATTCTAATGATCCAACCTTTTTGCAGTTTGCCGATTTAAATGGTGATTCGTATGTAGATGTATTGCATTATGAACGTAGTCCAGTAAATTGTGAGACAAAAAATGTATTTATAAATGATACGCATGGATCATGGATTACATATCACGGATGTGGAGAAAATTGGAACATACCTATTTATTTAAAGTATTTATATAACGGTTTTCCTGATTATGGCACACGTTCATTTGATTACAACGGTGATATGCTGCCTGACCTCGTTCGTTCTTTTGGTATTGGTACAAGCACCCCGACCTCTTTTAGTATATTTAAAAACGATGGTCCGTTGGCTAAAAAATGGGACAGCGTTTCTTCTGGTGATCTACCAATAGGATTTGTTTTTGGGCAATCATTTGCTGATAATGGAACTGAGATTGTGGATTTTAATGGTGACGGTATTCAGGATGTGGTATACGGTTGGCAAGATGACGATGATCCGAATCCATTTTTGGAGGAGACATATATTGGTGATGGATATGGAAATTGGAGTTCAACTACAAACTCATCACAATGGAATCTTCCTTATGCCATTGTGGATGAAAATGAATATGGATCAGAGGTTTTTACTCATGCACAAATTTCTGATATTAATGAAGACGGTCTTGTGGATATGTTTTTTAGATGGTCTACACCAAATGGCTCAGGACAGAAAACATATATAAACAATGGGCACAACTGGAACGAAGATGATGACATTGATTTTTGGTATTTACCATTTACGACAGAAATAGTTCAACATCTGAGTGAGGGTCACACAGATTCTGGTACCCGGGTGTCTGACATAAACGGTGATGGCATTAAGGATCTTTATCAGAGTGTTAAAGATTCAACCCCACCATACAATATAAGCTGTGCTGTTTTTGTAAATACCTTAAACGAAGACTCACAATATAATGGAGATTTTGGTCTATCGTTTATAAAAATAGAATCACCGGCGATAAACTGCCCAGAATCTTTTTCTTATGGTGGTGGAATCACAGATCATGCGGTGATGTTTGATGCAAACGCTGACGGTATGGAAGATGTCTTTTATTCTACGGTTTGGGATGATGAGGTTGTTGCTAGAAGTCATCTAAACAAAGGGACACCATTTACAGATTTGCTTGTTGGTATTGAAACACCAGAGGGTGCAACTTCAAGTGTGTCATATAAACTATCATCAAAATATTTTGATGATAATGATAATTTACTTAATCCGGCACTACCGATTCTTGTAACAACCGTTGATTCTATAAAAAATAACGATGGATTTGGTAATATTTCTTCAGAAAACTATGTCTACGCAGACGGTTTCTATTATTACAATGGTCCAAGAGACAGAAAATTCGCGGGCTTTGGTGAGGTGGATAAAACAGATGCACTCGGCAATGTGACAAAATCATATTTTCATCAGGGTAATGAAACATCTGCAAGTAGTGGTGAATACGATGATCATATTTCAAAAATGGGAAAGCCTTATCTCGTAGAGCAATATGATTCTAGTGGCAATCTTTTCTCTAAAACAATAAACAAATGGGACAGGGTAGATCTGGGTAATGGAGCGTCTTTTGTAAATTTAATTCAGACTCTAAATTTTACGTACGACGGCGACAGTGATCACAGAGAAAAAGCGGCGAGCTATAGTTACGATAGTTCAAATGGAAATCTTACCCAAAAAATATCTTGGGGTGAGGTAAGTGGAAATAATGATGGATCTTTTACTGACGTAGGAACAGACAAAATCACAACAAATCTTTCTTATGCTTCTGATGTTGATAACAAAATGTTTCTTCAGTCGCGTGAATTTGTGACAGATCAATCTGGTGCAACAGTTAAAGATACGAAATCATATTACGACAACCTATCTTTCGGTCAGTTGCAAAAGGGCAATCAGACAAAGCAAGAAATGCTAAAAAGTGGCTCGTCGTATATTGATGTAGAAAAAACATACAACAGCTATGGTCTTGTAACACAAGAAAAAGATCCACGCGACAAAACAACAACCTACTCATACGATTCTTTCAATTTGTATCCAGTAACCACTACAAACCCTCTAGGACAAACGACAACCGCTTTGTATGATTATTCAATCGGAAAACCAAAGCAGATAGAGGATTCAAACGGATCTGTTTATCAGATTTTGTACGATGGACTAGATAGAGTCTCAGAAGAAAAACAATCAGACATCTCAAATCCAAGTACGTTAGTCACAAAGACAAAATACGAGTACATAGATAATGAGTTTCCATCTAGTGTAATAAAAACAGATTATCTGACTTCCTCAATTTCTATACCGACATATACATATCTTGATGGTCTAGGTCGCACTATACAGGAGCGTCATAAAGCAGAAGATTCTAATGTTTATACAGTGAAAGATACAGTGTATGGTCTAAATGGTTTGAAATCAAAAGAATCTCTACCTTATTTCAGCACTGGCTCTTCTCGCACAAATCCAACAACAAACAATAACTTATGGAATAATTTTACTTACGATGCACTCGGAAGAATAAAAACTATTGCAAATGTTGTTGGTACAACAACAAATACGTATGATGATTGGAAACTCACTGTCACCGACGCAAATGATAAATCAAAAGATTTATACAAAGACGCGCAAGGAAATCTAGTGCAAGTAGATGAACACAATTCTGGTGATACATATAGTACATACTATGAATGGAATCCGCTTGGAAATCTGACAAAAATCACAGACGCACTAGGCAACATCCGCAACTTCACATATGACAAATTGGGTCGTCGTCTAACAGCAGAAGATTTACATTTCTCTGGTGACAGCAACTTTTCTACTTGGAATTATGCGTATGATGATGCCGGAAACATGACGTATGTGGTCGATGGAAAAAATCAGACAATTAATTATGCCTATGATGATTTAAACCGTCCTTTGTCAGAAGATTTTGATGGACAAAAAGATATGGAGGTCTCTTATTCATATGATTCTTGCGTAAACGGAATCGGTAGGCTTTGTTTTGCAACTACTACAAGCTCAGCTTCTTCATATGTCTACGATCCATTGGGCAGAACAGTAAGTGAAACAAAAAATATTTCTGGAAATCAATATCAGACTACCTATGAATACGACAGACAAGGAAATCAAACTATTATCACCACACCAGATGGAGCACAAACAAAATATGACTACAACTCAGGGGGAATGATAGAAAAAATTTCTAGAAAAGAATCCGGAGCACAATCATTTGTAAATATTGTTGATGATCTAGATTATTCTCCAGAAGGAAAGGTGGCGTATCAGTACAACCATAACGATACAAATACCACAAATACTTATGACGCAAATCACTTGTATCGTTTGACCGATAAGTTTACAGATGGACCACTTGGCGGTATCACAAGTGTGTTGCAGGATCTACATTACACATATGACAACGTTGGAAATATTACCCAACTTTCAGATACTTCAGAAACAAACAATAGTAAAAATATTGTCTATACATATGACGATTTGTCTCGCCTTAAAACAGCTTCAAGTACATACATGGGGGCAGGACCTTCATATAGAGAGGTTTACACATATGGTCCAACGGGAAATATTTTGAGTAAGGCGTGGAATAATGATTCTACTACATATCAATATTCTGGTGCTGTATCTGCTAAATTACAATACAATCCTCAAGCCGTTTCTTCAGCTCTTGGTTTGTCTTTTGACTACGACGCCAACGGCAACATGACAAACTCTGGTGGTGATACAATCACTTGGAACTACAAAAACCAAATGATAGGTATGACAGTGGGAGCAACTACCACCACTTACGCATACGACCACGCAGGTGAGCGTGTGAAATACACAAACGGAATTGAAACAACAATATATCCAAACAGATACTACAACATTGCTACAACCACAAGCACAACCACTACCACCTCCCACATCTTCCTCGGTGACACAATGGTAGCTACTGTAGAAAAGGTGGGTAACAACACACCAAAAACATACTACATACACACAGATCATCTATCTGGTGCCAACATATCTACAGACAAGGACGGACTTGTCACAGAAGTCACTGACTTCTACCCATATGGAACACAGAGATTTAATCAAAGCTACAATAGTACGTTCAAAGAACAACGTAAGTTTACAGGGCATGAGTATGATGAGGATACAGGACTCAACTATATGGGGGCGAGGTATCAGAATTCTAATGCGGGGAGGTTTACGAGTTTGGATCCGGTATTCTTGGCAGTAGGAAATGCAGATCAGCTAAAGCAGAAGACTGGACTTGAGCTTCAACAATACTTAGCTGATCCACAGGGATTGAATAGTTATGGTTACGCAAGGAATAATCCATTAGTTCTTGTAGATAAATCAGGTAATTACTTCGAGACAGCTTTCGATCTTACAATGTTTGCTTGGTCATTACATGACTTCAAACAAAATCCTGGATTAGGAACTGGGTTCAGTGTTTTTGCTGACGGCCTATCTGTAGCACTTCCTATACCAGCAGTAGTTGGGGTAATAAGACATGGTGACGATGCAGCAGATTTTCTCGGCTTCTTAAGAAAATCGGATAATTTAGGTGGCCACACTTTAAGAGAACATGTGGGAAAATCGGCAGATGATTTATTAGCGAGATTCAATGATTCGAAGTTTAAAGGAAAGTTCTCATCATCATTTCATTCTGAAGCGGTGGGTGATTTTGCAACACACCAAAACATACAAATGAATCTAGATAAAATAAGTCAATGGATGGCTGATCCGACAAGTGGTAGATTATCAATAACGGCATCTCTTTCGGAAGATATTGGTTTTGGTGTTGATAGAGCAGGAAACATGTATAATGAAGTAATGGATGTTACGACAGCGTTAAGAAAAACACCTTATTGAAAATCTTTCTATGCCAAAACTTCTTTCCCTCAAGTTAAAAAACTTAAACCAGGTTCTAAATAACATGATAAAAGAAAATCAATTCAATATTCTTAAAGAGTTTATGAAGGCATACTTTCACGTGGATTGGGGTTTAGATGATGAGAATTATGAGTCTGTGTGGAAATCGTACTTTGAAGATACAAATAAAGAGTCGGAACACGTATTACCTCTTTATAAAGAAACAAAAGAGGTACTAAAGTATTCTCCAAAGGAAATTAGAGACTTCTTGTGTGATGAATGTGATTTCTGTTTGTCTACGGAGCATGAGGCCCACGATTGGATAAAGTCATTTAACCAGTATATCTCTCAAAAAATTAAAAAAATGTAACTTGTGCATATAAAAAACAGCATCTAAGTACTGTTTTCTATGGTCCCTCTTAGACTCAGGTGTTGTATTTGGTATATAGACACTATTTTCTGTTAATTAAAAAGCTGTTTATCTATTGTCTAGTTCGTTGTATAATTTGAATTGTTGCCTTTATGAAACAAATATATATTGCAACTAGTGGAATAAATGGTAATGGCCTCTTTGCTGGAGAGGATATTAAGG
>CAYOFR010000051.1:0-1820 GCA_964403475.1 uncultured Candidatus Saccharibacteria bacterium
CTGCTCTACCAACTGAGCTAATCGCGCATTCTTTCTTGTATCGCTAAGAATAAACTATTAAGGCCTTTTTTTCAACCTTTTAATCAGTAGCCCCATTATTTATGCTATTATTTCTTTAAATACAAAACAAATAAAAAAATATGTCAGAACAAATATCACAAAAAATACAACAACTAACTTCTTCTTTGAGACAAAAACAAGCAGATGAAACTGCACAAAAAAACCACCTAGAAGATACAAAAAGAAAGATTTCAGAAACACAATTAGAAATAAAAAAAATAGAAGAAGAAAACAGAAGGCTTGTTAGTTTAAAATCACAATTAAGGACGCTTGAGAGTGATAAAAGAAGAGTGGAAGATAATTTGAAAAAGTCTGAACGTGAGGAATCTATAGTAGAAAGAGAGCTAGATGGACTCAGGAGGGAATTAGAAAATATAGAAAGAGCAAATAAGGCTAAGAAATAGTTTTTAAAAAAAATAAGGATGGAAATTTTATTTGAAGACAAAAACTATGTTGTGATAAACAAGCCCGCCGGGCTTGTTGTTCACTATGATGGAAAAACAAAAGAGCCAAACGTGACGGATTGGGTTTTGGAAAAGTATCCTCAAGCTTCTGAAGTGGGAGAACCGCTAAAACTTTCCAATGGAGAAATAATAAAGCGTCCTGGAATTGTTCATCGTATAGACAGAGAAACTTCCGGCGCACTAGTGATTGCCTTAAACCAAGAAGCTTTTATTTATTTAAAAGAACTCTTTCAATCAAGAGCTGTGCAAAAAACATATCATACCTTTGTGTATGGAAGAGTAAAAAAAGACGACGATGTCATAGATAGGCCAATAGGTAGAAGTCGAAAAGATTTTCGTCTGTGGTCAGCGCAACGTTTTGCGCGAGGTGAAATGAGAGAGGCAATAACCGAGTATAAGGTTTTACAAAGGGGGAGTGATAAAAAAGATGACGTCACTTTTATAGAAGCAAAACCGCACACAGGCAGAACCCATCAGATCAGAGTGCATTTCAAGGCCATAAATCACCCTGTTGTTTGTGATAAACTATACGCTCCAAAGAGGGAAACACTGCTTGGTTTTGAAAGGCTTGCTTTGCATGCTCGTTCTATAGAGTTTAAAAGCATAGATGGATCTGTTGTGTCTGTTACAGCGCCATATCCCAAAGATTTCCAAAAAGCTATAGATTTAATTGCAAAATCTATAGGGCTGTGATACATTAATCGCTACTATGAATAGTCACAAAATGACAGTTTCTCCGGTGGTTGCCGAGCGAAAAAAGCTAGACATCCGAGCAGGAGATACAGTGAAAGTTTGGCAAAAGATTCAAGAAAAAGGAAAAACACGCCTTCAGCTTTTTGATGGTCTTGTTCTTGCTGTAAAACACGGAAAAGAGGCAGGAGGAACTTTTACAGTACGAAAAGTTGCTAGTGGTGTGGGGGTTGAGAAAATTTTCCCTATATACTCTCCAATGATAGACAAGATAGAGGTAGTAAAAAGATCAAAGGTTCGCCGAAGCAAGCTCTACCACATCCGAGATGAGGCAGCAAAAGAGATCAAGCGACAAATGAGAAATACTAGAGTTATAAAAGCACAGGCAGAAGACGAAGTGGTAGAAGAGGTGGCAAATGCAGAGGCAGTAGAAGAAGCTCCAACAACAGCTCAAGCATAAATAAAAAATTTTAAAAAACGGCGCTAGCCGTTTTTTGTTGAAAGTTACTCAAATTTTAGGTATAGTGTGCAAACAGTTGTTGTTTCCAACTGAAATGCGCAGGTGGCGAAATTGGTAGACGCACTACCTTGAGGTGGTAGCGCCTT
>CAYOFR010000052.1:0-4547 GCA_964403475.1 uncultured Candidatus Saccharibacteria bacterium
AGATGTGTATACACGTCCAGAAGTTGTGTCTTTCAAAAAGAAAAATTATCGTGTGCCAAAAATTCTTCTTTCCGGTAATCATGCAAAAATCGACGAGTGGCGAGAGGGTAGGAAAGTATTTAAAGAAAATAAGAAATAACACCGAGCAGTAGGTTCTGCTCGGTGTTGGTTGGCGCACCTTTTTCATGGGCACGCACTTCACTCATGTCTCGGTCACAGTTTGTGCCGCATCGTCTCCATCGGGCAATGCCCGGATCGTGTAAACGTTGTATGGTCCGCATTTGCACGGACGTTGGCCGCATCGATGGCAATTGCCACCATATCTCTTGCGCACTTCAGCTCCAAGGTCGATTTCGAGCATGGCCGAGATTGCAAAGATCCATGCAAGCGCATCAGCAAACTCCTTTGCGAGTCTGTGACTGCGCTCGTCCAATGAGTAATCCGGATTGGGCATTTCCTCGAACATGTGAGCGTGCTCTGCCTCATGGATTTCTGACACGAGACGAAGGAATGCCCACTCAATGCCACGATCTCGGTTGTTCTGTCCGTACAGTGCATCGAGATTTTTGACAAAGTCGTTGATCGACCAGTTCATCTGTTCTGCTGATGCAGTCGAGATGTTTGGCTGACCCAAGCTCTTGTCACGGACCTTTGCGCAACCGCAAGGATTTTTTCTGCAATACGAGCACAAACCCTGCGGATATTTCCGACAGAGTGCTTCGACGACAGGAATGTCACCAAAGCTGTCTGCGTACGCAATCGTGATTGCAAAGAGACCGGCAAGCCTTGATGCCTGATACTGTTTGCGAGGTGCTCCTTTTCGGAATACCTCGTTGTTGAGTTCCATGAAGTGACGGTGCAACTGAAATATTGCACCCTCTCCTCTCATGTACATTTTGTTGCGTGGACCATAGAGCTCACGCAACGACGCGATGGTTTTTTGCAGACTCTCGTTTTGCATCGGTGAAGCTCCTATGTTTAAGGTGATTGGGAACACGTTGTTCTAAAAAGATAGTATCTAATATTTAATGAATGTCAAAAATACCCCTTTTTTTGAATAGAAAAAAGCCAACCAATGTCAACCTAATAGGTAACAACAGTAAGTGAAAGCGGGAGTGGTTTTTGTAATGCAATCTTGTTCAAACCGTCTTTATTATTATGAAAATAACAAATCAATATTTTTCTATAAAAAAACTTTTTTTACCTATATTGCTAGGCGTTTTTATTTTTTCAGGTCTTTTTCCAATAGCAAGAGCTGAAATGACACAGAAAGATGCGCTTATGGCGATAATTTCTTCTTTACAAGATAAAATTTCACAAAAAAGTTCAGATGTCTTTAAAAGTAATCTTTCTTTAGGTAGTACCGGTCCAGAAGTTGTTGTCTTACAAACACGTCTTGAGGGGGATGGTTTTTTGAAAATGCCAGCAGGTGTTTCCAAGGGATATTTCGGCATGACTACTAAATCCGCGCTGGAGAATTATCAGAGTAAATATGAAATAAATAAGTATTTGAATGAAAACGAAAAAGAAACCGGTACTGTCGGTCGACATACTCGGATGAATCTAAATCAAACAATGCCTGTAACAACTGATAATCCGATAGTTGTCTCGTATAGTGGCTATGAAGTTTGGGTTAAAGATGTTGATCAGGCGATTCTCTGGAGAGGTGGTCGTACAGACAAAAAAGTAAATGTTTACCTTATAAGTGAGTCTGGAAATGAAACATACAAAATAGGAAAGGATTTAACGGTTAGGGCCTCAGGCGGTCTGACCCAAGGTTATTTTATTTTTAAATCGGAAGAAAATCCAGAAGTAAAAAAAGAGCAAAAGTATTTTGTTAAAGTTTGTCAGGGTTCAAACTGTGATGTTGGCGATAGATCATTTTTCTACACCGAAACTTCACCAATAAAAATTATTTCACCAGTAGAAGGAGAGACCTGGAAAACGGGAAAAACAAAAAACATGAACATAAAATGGGAGACGGCAGGTTCTGCTGATGTTGATTATGTAAATGTTGCTATTGATGGATACGATAGTTGGGCTGGAGGTTCTAATTTTTGTGCACAATGGCCTTACTGTATTGGATTGGTGTCAGCGGTGGATCCTGTCTCTCCAACTTTATTTAAAGAAAAGATGCCAGCCAATGGTACATATAAATTTAAGTTTCCCAAACAAAATCAGCCAGATACGCATACTATAAAAATAACTGCTTATAAAAATGGGGAAGACGGAAGGTCTTTTGTGGTTGGATATGACATTCGTACGGTTAATGTTGTGAAGTAGGTCACTATTTGACAAAAAACGGCCTATAGTCTATACTTTTCGCAATTGCAAAGATTGAGTTACGGTTAGCAATACATTAGCAAAATTGTATTTAGCAAATCTTGCCAGCATACAATAATTAAATTATCAGCCAAATTATTAGAACACCTCTAAAAAGGTGGTTTTTGTGTTTTTGTTAGTAATTTTTTAATAAAAAGATATGTCACCACACATACACACTGATTCGAAAGCGCCACGAGAGAAAAAGTATTTCAGCAGATTTAAGAAGCCACTTGCAACGATGCCAAATTTGGTAGAGTCACAAATGACTTCTTTCAACTGGCTGATTGAAAAGGGACTAAAAGAAGTTTTTGATGAATTTTCTTCAATAAAAGATTATTCTGAGAAAAAATTTCAGTTAGATTTTACAGGTTTTGAGCTCAGTGCTCCAAAATACGATGAGTTTTATGCAAAGGACAATAAAATGTCTTATGAGGCTCCTCTTAAAGTAAAAGTACGTCTAACAAATAACATTTTAAAGACTGTAAAAGAGCAGGAAATCTTTTTGGCTGATTTCCCTTTGATGACAGCTCACGGAACTTTCATCATAAGCGGTATTGAGCGCGTTATCGTGCCTCAGCTTGCTCGATCTTTTGGAGTTTTCTTTACTTCTCAAGAAATAAAAGGACGAACTCTCTTTGGTGCAAAAATCATTCCATCTCGTGGTGCATGGATTGAGATTGAAACTGATGCAGACGGAGTTATTTATGTTCGTGTAGATAAAAAACGAAAATTCCCAGTAACATCTCTACTTAGAGTGCTTGGTGCTCATACAGACAAAGATATTTTGGCTTTGTGCAAAGACAATGAGTTGGCAAAATCATACCTAGAAAAGTCTCTTGCAAAAGATCATGCAAAGACTCTAGATGAAGCTTATGTAGAAATTTACAAAAAGCTAAGAGACGGTGATCTAGCTGCTGTAGAAAATGCAAAAGAGTTTGTTCACTCTATATTTAGTGAAGAAAGATACGATCTATCAAGAGTTGGACGATTTAGATTTAATCAAAGATTTGAAAAGGGCCTCGATGAAAAAAGTCTGTCAAAAAAGACAATCAACTTAGATGATATGAACACTATCATCTCAAACATTGTGACTCTAAATAATACAGAGGGTGCACATGAGGATGATATTGATCACCTTGGATCACGACGTGTGAGATATGTCGGTGAGCTTTTCCAGCAAAAAATCAGAATGGGTATGGCGCAAATCAAGCGAAATATCCAAAACAGAATGTCTACAGTAGATACTGATGTTACTTTGCCTGTACAGTTTATCAGTCCAAAGCCACTACAAGCTCGTATCAAAGAATTCTTTACAACAAATCAGTTGTCACAGTTTATGCAACAGACAAATGCACTAGAAGAGCTAGAGCATTTGCGAACACTTTCTGCTCTAGGTCCTGGAGGTCTCAATAGATCTCGCGCAGGATTTGAAGTGCGTGACGTGCACACATCTCATTACGGTAGACTTTGTCCTATCCATACTCCCGAAGGTCCAAACATCGGTCTTATCTTGAGACTTGGACTTTATGCGCGTATCAATGAGTTTGGAATGATCGAGACTCCATACGCAAAAGTAAAAAATGGAAAGGTGACTGATGAAATTGTTTACATGAATGCTTTGGAAGAAGAGCTTTATAAAATAGCTCACGCAGCTACAGTTACAGATGAAAACGGAAAGATTTTGGTTGATAACGTAGAAGTACGTATCAAAGGAAAGCCAGGATTGATTTCAAAAGACCAAGTGGACTTTATAGATGTTTCTACAAGTCAGGCTTTCTCTGTAGCTACTTCTATGATTCCTTTCTTGAATCACGATGATGCAAACCGCGCACTCATGGGATCAAACATGCAAAAACAAGCTACTCCTTGTCTAATACCAGAAGCTCCTTTGGTTGCTACAGGTATAGAAGAAAGAGCTGTGCTTGATACAGGAAGACTACTTTTGGCAGAAGAAGCGGGTACTGTTACGCACGCTGATTCAAAGAAAATCGTCATCAAAAACGAAAAAGGAAAGGAAAAAGAATACAAGCTCGTTACTTTTTCTCGAACAAACGGATTTACTGCTTTCCATCAGCGCCCAAGTGTGAATGTTGGAGATAAAGTAAAGAAGGGGCAAATGATCGTGGACAGCTCATCTAGTGATAGAGGGCAAATGGCTTTGGGTCAAAATATTTTGGTTGCCTTTATGTCATGGTCTGGATCAAACTACGAAGACGCTATTA
>CAYOFR010000053.1:0-2325 GCA_964403475.1 uncultured Candidatus Saccharibacteria bacterium
CTATACCTCCTCCATCGGTATACCCAGTGCTAGACATCTGCTGATTTCCAGTAATAGTGGTATTTGTGATAAAAAGATCTGCCAGCAAATCCATATTTCTAATACCTCCACCACCATAATATCCAGTGTTGTTTCGTATCGAACTATCTTCGATTGTAAAAATGCCGTAGTTTGCAACACCACCTCCACCATATGATGGACTAGAGTTGTTGTTTATATCTGAATTTGTCACCGTAGTGGTACCGCTATTATAAATACCACCGCCATATACAGAACCCGTCACACGACCATGTCTTATATTTAATTTATCAAAATTAGCAACTATGCCGGCAGACACAGTAAACACACGTCTATCACCCGTAGTAGATGCTGTGGCAGATTGCACGATAGTCTCATCTGCACCCTGTCCGACAATAGTAAGATTTTTTCCTATTGTATATCCAGCTGGAGACGCGTCACCTGTTTCAGATGCATCAGTCCATGTAAATGTACCGGTTAGATTGATAGTGTCACCAGCGCTCGCCACGGTATATGCTTTGTGAAATGTACGATATGGTAAACCACTAGTACCATCACCAGTAGAATCATTTCCTGTACTACTATTTGAATAAATAGTGGCAGCATACACCTGTGAAGTAAAAAATAAAAAGACAAACAGTGTGAAGACTGTTTTTAGAAAAAATTTTTTAGTCGAAAAATCACCCATAGTTTATGGGTTGGTTATAGCAAAATTATTTATTCTAACCCACCCTAAAATCATCACCCCTCACATAGCATTGGAGTAATATTTATTAACTCTTATCTCCCATCAACTGAGCAAGTTTAGTGGTCGTATTCCAGTTACGAATAGTCATGCTTTTATACTCTGGAGCCATCATAATCCGATTCAGTCGACTTTTAGTACGGAGTGCGCTTAGTCTTTGCGAATAGACAACACCTCTGCCTTTCCAAATTTTGTCGACACCTTCTTTGGGAGTAAATACTTTCATAGCTTGAGTTGCTGTAATTTCCATAAGAAAAATGACATCGCTGTGATATTTCTTTGGTTCATCTCCAAAACCCTTTGGCTTATGAGAAACGACTGCTTGTATCTGACTTTTTGTCAGTACCAAAACCTTGAGAATATTGCTGTCTAGTTTGAAATATTTAGGTAGTGATTTTTCAATCAGTCTTTTTATCTGATCAGCTTTTTTGTTTGAGCCGACAATGACATTACCGCTCGCAATATATGTTGTGACATTTGAAAAACCTATATCCTCCAGACATATCTTCAACTTCGACATCGGTATCTTGTTCTTACCTCCGACATTGATGCCTCGTATTAAAACGACATAGTATTTCATTATGTACTTATTTTACTCTAAACTATTTATAAATACTGGATTAATCTGTTTGGTGAATTTCCATAATCCAAAACGACGCACCTCGACACTATGCGGTATTAAGAGAAACTGCAACTTTCGCCTTTATGTATTCGCTTAGAACCGTATCTATTCCTGCCTCATTTTTATACCAAGTATCTCTCTTGTATTGGTCTCCAGTCCCTGAATTAACTCTTATCAACTTTACGGTGTCAGGAAGATACTTCTTGAAATGAGCGTACCCCCTCCTCTGAACATATGGAGAGTTGACCAAAATCAAAGAGCTGTATGCAACGCGCTTATCATCAAGAAGATTTAGAGAACTTCTCACGTTGTCTGGAATCGTAATTGACTCCTCTTCGGTTATTAGAGCAGATGATGGGATTCCTTGTTCCATAGCAATGCGTCTATATATGTCTGCTTCACTTACAGACTGATTCTCAGCATAATATGGACCTCTTCCGCTTATTAAAATTTTATCAGAAAGACCAAGTTTGTAGATTTCAATAGCCTTTTCTATCCTCAACAATGTCTTAGCTCCAAAAACAAATATTAGATCAACTTTTTCAGGAACATCTTCTTCTGCTAGGTAGTCATACACAGCATTACACTTTTTTACGACTTCAGCATCTAATTCTTTTGGTAGCAACTCTTGTTTAAGGCTCTCAATCAACATCTTTCCTTTCCTAAACAAATCATGCTCAGCAATATCTTGCTGAGTAAAAGAAGCTCTGAGAAAGTCATCACTAAGTCCGAAGTGAGAAATAAGCTTTTCGATTGGAGAAAAGTCAAAATAATGTTCCTGATCCTTACCTTCAGGAAAATCTCTTTTAGCTTCTACTGAAAGTATGTTTTTGAGTTCTGCCAAATCAGGCAACTGGTTGAAATTATCTCTTTTCATTTAAATATTGTATCGCTTTTGTTTGCTATTTGCTAAGCCGTCATGTATCTCAAACAGCAAGAG
>CAYOFR010000054.1:0-11160 GCA_964403475.1 uncultured Candidatus Saccharibacteria bacterium
GGTAAAATCTGTTGCTCGTGAAGCTGGAGCTAGAACAAAAATAGCAGTAGCATCTACAGACGAGCATATCGACCCTGTCGGCTCTATGGTGGGTCAACGTGGAGTACGTGTAAGCACTGTTATGAGCGAGCTTGGTGGTGAAAAAATTGATATTATAGAATGGTCAGCAGATCCTAAAAAGTTTGTTGAGGATTCTCTTTCTCCAGCAAAAGTTCTTTCTGTTGAAATAGATGAGGCAGAAAAGAAGGCTACTGTAAAAGTTTCAGAAGACCAACAATCTCTAGCTATTGGAAAGGGTGGCCAAAACGTACGCCTAGCAGCAAAGCTCACAGGATGGAAAATAGACATACAGTCAGTAAAAGGAGAATCCGTAGCTGACTCAGGAGAAGTGCAAGCTTAAATTTATCAGGGTGCATTTGCACCATAATAAAAAATAAATATGAATTTGTGGCACGATATTGCATCAGGAGAAAAAGATTCAATAAATACAATTATTGAAATCAACAAAGGTTCGAAAAATAAATACGAAATAGACAAAGAGACAGGTATGATCGCTCTAGACAGAGTACTTCATTCTTCTCAAGATTATCCTTTTGATTATGGCTTTATCCCTCAAACACTCTGGGACGACGGAGATGCTGTAGACGTAATCGTCCTTACTACTTACCCACTTTTGCCTGGCATTCTAGTGCGAGTACGACCAGTCGCAATAATGGACATGGTTGATAGTGGAGAATCAGATGCAAAAATAATCGCTGTGCCGGTAGATGACCCTAGATGGAATGATGTAAAAGACTTGGCTGACGTCAACAAACATACCCTAAAAGAAATGGAACATTTCTTTTCAACATACAAAAAACTACAAAATAAAGAGGTAAAAGTAGAGGGTTTCCACGGAAAAGACAAAGCAGAGGAAGCATTTTTGCGAGGACAAGAACTCTACAAACAAAAATTCAATAAATAAGAAACAAAAAACTCGAAAAAAAATTCGAGTTTTTTGTTGTTTTGAAAAATAAATATATAATGTAATCAGTTAAGATGTAATTCGTCTTATATGTAAGAAAATTAAAAACTAATTTTACCAACATGAAAAAAACAATCATTACTTCAATCATCGTAGCAATAGCAATAATGATAATCCCATCATTTTCTTTTGCTCAAACAAATGCTGTGCAGATGAAAAACAACCTTAGAGACAAAAAACTTGAAGCTCCAGGGGTAAAGCCAATAAACGCAATGGAAAAAGTTAGAGACGCTAAAGCTGTTGTTGGCGAGGACAAAATGCGCCCAGCACAAATGATGAAAGAAAAGAGAGAGTTGGAATTTACAAAAGACGGTCAAATAAGAGCAAAAGATGGCGGTGCAATAAACCGAAAAGAAAGAATGGGCAAGCATTTGGAAATAATCACAGAAAGACTAAACGCTGGAGTATCTAGACTAGAACAACTCATTTCAAGAATAGAATCTAGAAATACAAAGCTAAAATCAGAGGGAAAAGATGTTTCAATTTCTGAAAAGGCAGTAGAAAACGCAAAAGCTGAAATAGAAAAAGCAAAAAGCGACATAAGCTCACTTTCTGATTTGTTCGAAAACGTTTCAGATGAAGAAATTACACCAACAACAGAAACATCTGCTGCTGTAATGAATGCAATAAAAGCAACTCAAGATGCTGATAAACAAGCTTTAGGCAAGGTTAGAGAAACAATAAAAAGCGCAAAAGGCCACCTAGAGTCTGCTAAAAAATATTTGGTCAATTCCCTATCAACCATCAAAGGCTTTAGATCTCCGGAAGAAACAAAGAAACAAAAGCCAGAGGTAGAAGCTATATAATTTATTAAAATTAAAAAATAAAAATATGGATATAAACCAAACAAATACACAACCACAAAACCCTACACCTACTCCAACTTTTCCCAACCAGCAACCATCTTCTCCAATGATGAGTTCTCCTAAAAAAACACCAGTTGGTCCGATAATAGGTTTGTTAATAATATTGGCAATCATAGTAATAGGTACACTTTATTTTTGGGGACAAAGAGTAGATACAAAAAATCAAGCAGTACAGCAAGCTCCTACAACAGAAGAAACATCTCAGCCACAAACAGATTCACAAACAGAGCAACTGCAACAACAAAGTACATCTGATGAAATTGATTCTATAGAATCCGATTTAAATTCTACTGATTTCAACAACATAGACTCTAGCTCAGAATTATTACCATAATCGGCACCTATTTCTTGCAAAAAAACAGCGCAGACTATAGACTGTAGCCTATTATTTCTATTTAAAAAATATGAAGAAAGAGGAGAAAAAGTATTCGAATATAAAAATTACACCATTAGAAAACTCTGAAGTAGAAATAGAGGGCGAAATAAACGCTGATCTACTAGAAGAATACCGAAAGAGTGCAATAAAAAAACTGGTTCAAAATGCCGAAATACCTGGTTTTCGCAAAGGATTAGCACCAGAAAATATTGTCATACAAAAATTTGGTGACATGAGAATACTCGAAGACGCTGCAGAAGAAGCTCTACATTCACAATACGTAAACATAATCACCGACAACTCCATAAAAGCAATGGGTGATCCAAGTGTTCAAATAACAAAATTGGCTCAAGGCAGTCCTCTCGGTTTTAAAATAAAAACAGCGATATTTCCAGAAGTTAATCTGCCAGACTACAAAAAAATTGCGAAAAAGGCTGTATCAGAAATAAAAGATACACCAGAAGTAGAAGAAAAAGAGGTAGAAGCAATAATAGATCAAATTAGAAAGTCAAAATCAAAAGAAGACGGAAGTGAAGAAGCAGAACTTCCAGCTTTTGACGACAACTTTGCACAATCCCTAGGCGATTTTAAAACAGCAAACGAACTAAAAGAAAAAATAAAAGAAAACGCCATCTTTGAAAAAAAGATGCAAATAAAAGAGAAGAAAAGACTTTCTATACTAGAAGCAATAGTAAAGGAATCAAAAATAGATGTGCCTGAATTGATGGTTGAAAGTGAGCTTTTGAAAATGATTGCTCAATTTAAAGATGATGTAGCAAGAACAGGTCTAACATACGAACAATATCTTTCACATATAAAGAAAACCGAACAAGACATCCGTGGAGAATGGAGAGATAATGCTGTCAAAAGAGCAAAGACACAATTAATACTTGCAAAAATATCAGAGGAAGAAAAAATATCTCCAGACGAAGAAGTGGTGAAGAAAGAAGTTGATCACATTTTGTCACACCACAAAGATGCAGATAGATTTAGAGTTAGAATGTATGTAGAAAACATGCTAACCAACGAAAGGGTTCTAGAATTTCTAGAGGAGCAAAAATAAAGAAGTAGCGGAAATTGCCGCAGTCTCTGCTCTAAGTACCCGTTTACCCAAAATTTTTGTCTCTATATTTTTACTCTTAAAAAATGAGACCTCTTTTTCACTCCATCCACCCTCAGGGCCAATAAAAATGGCAACCGGTTTCTTGTCTTTTAAATCTTTCTCGCTTAAATCAGAGCCGTTTAGATCAAAAAAGAATTTTTCTTGTGGTAAATCGTATAAAAAAGATTCTTCCAAAGTAATTATTTCGTGAATTTTTGGTACATCTCCTCTACCGCACTGCTCACTGGCTTCTTTGGCTATTTTCTTCAGCCTGTCCATATTCAAATCTTTTTTCTCTGATCTATCGGCAATGATTGGCAAAAAATGACTCACGCCAAGCTCAGTACATTTTTCCACAACCCATTCAAAATTATCTTTTTTTATAACAGACATACAAACCCACACCTCTCTTTCTAAAGGGTCGATCTTTTTCGCTGTTCCAGTAGAAATCTCCACACTATCTTTTGACATATTCTCTATTTTACAAACATATTCAAAACCAGAACCATCAAAAAGTATGACGTTGTCGCCCGTCTTCAATCTAAAAACCTTTTTCCACTGATGCACCAAATCACTATCAGAAATATCAAATCTGTCCCCTTCTTTTATAAAGCTATTTATGATGTCTCCGACAAAAAATCTATGTAATCTCATATTATTTGATTATACACAAATTTTGCTATAGTATATGGGTCTTATCATTAAACAAAAAACATATGTTAATCCCAACAGTCATAGAAAAAACAAACTTCGGTGAGAGAGCATATGATATCTACTCTCGCCTATTAAAAGAGCGAATAATTTTCCTTGGTGGTCCAATAGATGACAATATGGCAAACATTGTGATAGCACAGTTACTTTTCCTAGAATCAGAAGACCCCAAAAAAGATATCCAGCTTTATATAAATTCACCGGGTGGCTCTGTGACTTCCACACTAGCAATGCTCGACACAATGAACCACATCAAACCAGATGTTTCTACAGTTTGTGTAGGCATAGCAGCTTCTGGAGCAGCAATATTGCTAGCCGGAGGAAAAAAAGGTAAAAGAATCGCTCTGCCAAACGCAGAAGTAATGATTCATCAGCCTTGGGGTGGCGCACAAGGACAAGCTACTGATATAGAAATCACAGCAAAACAAATACTAAAGACAAGAGCAAAACTAAATAAAATTCTTGCAGACACAACAGGAAAAACACTAGAACAAATAGAAAAAGATGTAGAAAGAGACTACTTCATGGATACAACAGAAGCTAAAAAATACGGAATAATCGACAAGATTCTCTAAAAACAAAAACCGCCAAAACAAAAGGCGGTTTTTGTTTTGGCGGTTGGATGATCTGACACTACCCAGAGATTATGCGAATTTCATCCACCTCGCACGCCTCTGTCTCATGGTCGGGGTTGTTTGGATCCTTCGAAAAGCCGACTCGATAGGAGAGAAGTCTGTGGGACGCCTTTTCGACATTGTGTCTCAAGACTGTTCCCAAAACAATTCGCCCTCTCGAACCAGACATGAATTCACCTTGCGGAGAAAATCTGATCCTCTCCCCGACCTCGTAGACCCTGTCCGTCTTGCCAGACCAAACCTTTTGTCTGGCACAATTTTCTGCAGATTGCCTGTCTGGATGATCACATCCACAAACGGAGCACAAAAACGTGTTCATTGGATATCTCCTTGTTAGTACTTTGCCCAAAGAAACAATACATTTCGTTTCAAATAAAGTCAAAACTCGACAAACACAGTAATTTCTTATACTATGAAATTGTTCACTTTATTTGAAAATTTTTAATTTAAAACAATATCACCCTTGGATTTCTTGAAACGTATGACTTTAGGTAACAAAAAACTTATATTTAAAGCCTTCCCTTCACAGTAAGAGGTCTGACTGCGATATTGTTCGCAAAATACCATGTCACTAAAAATAGCAATGCTCTTTGCGGGCTTTGCGGGTATAGTAGGCATTGCTCTAGGATATTTTTTAAGACTTGTTATAGCTCTTGGTAAAAAGGGTTCAATGGAACTTTCCATAAAACAAGCTGAACTAAAGGCAAAAGAACAAGCTCAAAAAGTCATCACAGAAGCAGAACAAAAAGCCGAAGAAATCCTCAAAGAATCACGCACAGAGATAAAAGAAAAAGAAGAAAAAATAAAAAAATCAGAAGATAGAATAATAAAAAAAGAAGAATTCTTAGACAAAAGACAAGTAGATATAGATAAAGAGGTAGAACACGTAAAACAAAGAGTCGCAGAAATAAAGGCAATAAAGGAAAAAGCCGATGCTCTTTTGGCTGAAAGAGAAAATGAATTACAAAAAGTAGCCGGCATGACTGAGGAAAAAGCCAAAGAAGAACTTCTAAACATAATAGAGAAAAAGTATGAAGAGGATTTCCTAGTAAGAATGCAAAAACTAGAAATCTCTGGCAATGAAAAATTAGAGAAAAAAGCTAAAGACATACTTGCTACTTCAATACAGCGCTTAGCGACTTCAGTCTCTTCTGAAATGCTTACAACAAACGTCCCTATTCCTACAGATGAAGTAAAAGGAAAAATTATTGGAAAAGAAGGCCGAAATATCAAGGCTTTTGAGCGCGCGACGGGAGTGGAAATCATAGTCGACGACACGCCGGGCGCGATCACCATATCTTCGTTTGATCCGGTCCGCCGTCAGGTCGCGCGCGTAGCACTCGAAAACCTCATAGCTGATGGCCGTATTCAACCTGCAAAAATAGAAGAAATGGTAGAAAAAGCTAAAAACGATATAAATAAAATAATAAAAGATAAGGGCGAAGAAGCCGCTTTTGAATGCGGAGTGCTCAATCTTGATCCAAGAATTATTTCTGTTCTCGGTAGACTTCATTTCCGCACAAGTTACGGACAAAATGTTTTGCAACATTCAGTAGAAATGGCACATATTGCCGGAATGATTGCAGAGGAGCTCGGCGCAAACGTAGCCGTAGCTAAGGCTGGTGCCCTACTACACGACATCGGCAAGGCACTAGACCACGAAGTCGCCGGCTCTCACGTAGAAATAGGCCGACGTATCCTACAAAAATTTGGCGCAAGCGAAGAAATAGTAAAGGCAATGCAAGCCCATCATGAAGAATATCCTTATGAAACAATAGAGTCTATTATCGTTCAGACTGCAGACGCTATATCTGGAGGTAGACCGGGTGCAAGACGAGACACTGTAGAAAATTACCTAAAGCGCCTAGGTGAACTAGAGGCAATAGCTAATGGATTTAAAGGTGTAGAAAAATCATACGCCCTACAAGCGGGCCGAGAAATCAGAATATTTGTATTCCCTCAGCAAGTTTCTGAGATAGAAGCAAAGGATATGGCGAGAGAAATTGCTCTAAAAATAGAGCGCGACCTAAAATATCCAGGAGAAATAAAAGTAAACATCATTAGAGAGTCTCGTTTTGTAGAATTTGCTAGATAAAAAGCATCCTTGCGCTAAAAAAGCCTTATATTATAATGGGGGCTGTATTATTAGACCATTATAAATAAGCATCTAATAAGAAAAACATGAACAAACAAGCTATCGCTGAAGCGGTTCACGCAAAATTGATGGGAACAAAAGCTCAGGCTGAAGAAGTGGTGGATCTAATCATTGATTCTATAGTTTCAACACTAAAGAAAGGTGACGAAGTATCTATTGCTGGTCTAGGAATCTTTTCTACAAAGACTAGAGCTGCTAGACAAGCTAGAAACCCTCGAACAGGTGAAACCATCTCAGTACCTGCAATGAGAGTCCCAAAGTTTAGAGCTGCAAAAGCACTAAAAGACGCGGTGAAATAATCTATACCACATACAAAAACCACCCAATCGGGTGGTTTTTGTATTGTTAAATTTATAAAAAAGAGGCGATGTTCACACCGCCTCAATCCCCACCACATCAGTCACCGTAATTCCAACCGTGATAGTTCTTGTTCGAACTAATGGTCGGATGATCCGACCCCATGAACTTCCCAAACGGATGAAGCCGTCCGGACACCCTATCAAGGTGATACGGCGGATTGTTATCAATCACGCGCACTTTCGGCTGATCAATCGGAAATCTCATCTTCTCAAACTCAGCGAGAAGCTTGATAGCGATGTTCGCGCGGACAATGTCACCCTGAGACTCTTTCCACTGAGCATCCTCCGACAAACGCCTGATCGCCATAAAGACATCAAGCTTGGTCAGCCTCCAAGGAAACGGGACGCACCTCTTCTTGGCAAAGTAGGTGGACTCCTTGTGGAGTCGAGACAACGAATCACGAGTATAGCCAGTATCCAAACGACACCCCCGATATGAATGATGTTGAAAGATCTCTGTTTCGTCCTTTCGGACTCATCAGGACAAGTAACACACTTGTCGACAGAAGGGATTTTAGAGTTCCCCAAACTCTTTTTCTAAAGATTCCGGTAAACCAGATTTGTGGTGTCCAACCACAAGCGCTCTTTGGCACTTACCCATTTCACTGCCCGGGCCAGGTTCCATGCGCAACACTTTATTGAAGTGTCACGATGCACCACTGGATAGTGGCACCTTCCGGAAGGGTCTTGGCACCCTCCGGCATCCTCGGACCACGATACTGACCCACGAGGACAGATTCTCCATTTACCATGGAAACCGTACCCCGATGAGCAAGCACCTCGACACCAAGCTGTTGTGAAAAAACAGCCGCAGTGTCGACATGTCCGACAAAAGATTCAACATCCTTTGCCAGATCACGTGCGCGACCCAAGGATATCTCCTCGACAGAGATCACCGCCGGAAAGGCAGCGACCATATTCAAGGAGAAAGAGTTGAGAATTTTCATTCTCACCTCCCCTACCACCTCACCCTTATTCCTCTCACTTAGAAACATGTTACCTGTTTCCTATAGAGAGTATTCAGATGGGTGGAAAAAACCGACGATTGTTATAAAGCTACAACCTAAGCTTTTCCACCTTACGAACGGGCAGAAAGACGTTTGACTCCTTTGCTATCACTTACGTGATAGTGGCGACCGGAGTCTGGTCTGCTTGTGGTTAATTCACCACAAACATTCGTCCACCGGCACAGCGATAGCTGGACCCACGGACGAGAACCAGGTGGAGAGTCTGGCTAAACTTCTTGCCATTCTCCCCACTGGTCAAGACAACCACCTCTGCGGTTGCCTTGTCCTTGCCAAAACTAATGACCTTAATGATCATTTCGTTCTCCAAGCTCCACACACTCTGTGGCAAAGAGAAGGATTTTTGTGGTTTTTCCTTAAACCAATTAAATGATGATGTCTATGAACAAGTTTTCTGTTATATTTATACAATTATAAATAATAAAGTCAATGAATTTTTAATAAAAAAGCTGATAAAATCATTGATAAATAACACTTTTTATAATATACTGTATTTACATATATAAATTTGTCACAAAATCATAACAAATATGAATGAAAAAATACTAGCTGAATGTGGTCTTACAATACAACAGGCAAAAATATATTTGTATTTAATAGAAAATGGCCTGTCTTCAGCCAAGGTTTTGTGTAAAAAAACCGGTATAGGGAGAGCGCTAACATACAAAGTCTTAGAACAACTTATAGAAATTGGTTTGGTAAAAAAGAGAGATGATATTGGCAAAATAACACTATTTTTTCCAGAACATCCACAGCGCCTAAAAGAAATTGTAGAAAACAAAAAAAGAGAGTCTGAAATTGCAGATAGTGGTTTAAAAAACATTTTTGGTTTTCTTTTGTCTGAATTTAACACTCTATCTGGAAAGCCAAATATAAAATTCTACGAAGGAACAGAGGGCTTTAAAAAAACAAACGAGTTGATTTTAGATACAAATAAAGACATAAGCATCATCACTTCACCTATACACAAAAACAATGAAGAAATCATGAAAATTGTCGGCGATCAAATACAAAAACAAATTAAACAAAATATAAAGACGCATGTGATATCACCAATAAAAGATGAGGTGACTATAGATACAGAAAGAGACAAAAGAAATCTCGTTACTAGAAGAAAAATATCAGAGAAAAAACTTGCTATCCCAGCACAAATAACAATAATGGAAGGAATCGTCTCAATTACAAATTTCAAAGACAACCTAATTACGGTGATTATAGAAAGTAAAGATATTTCAGAAACATTCCAAAAAATTTTTGATTATATGTGGGACAGGACTCAATATTAAATCCCCAGAGCATTAAGAATATCTTGGTGAACTTTTTCTATGGTCTGATTGCCGTCTATCTTGAAAAATTTACAATAGTCATTTTTTTCAAAATACCTTATAGAATCCATCACATTATCCTCAAACCACTTCAACCTAGATTCTATTTTTTCTTTTTTATCATCATGTCTTCCTCGTGCCAACAATCTCCTTGTAGCCTCTTCATTGTGCGTATCCAAAAAAATCACGACCGGGTCAGGTCTTTTGAAAAAACGTATTGCCGAATCAAGTATTGGCGCCTCTTCCCCTCTACGAGCAAGTCCGTCTAGTATTATGTGGTTTTTCTCACCAACTGATTCCACAAAAATACTAGCCCACATCCAAATAGGTAAAAAAGCCGGCAAAAGAGAACCGCTAGTCAAAACCTCTTTAGCTAAAAGAGAAGCATATGAATCGTTTGAAGAAATAAATTTTCTAAATCTCTCCCCTGTTTCTATATAGATGGTTTCGTTCTCAGGATCTATTTTCTTTAATTTATCAATGAGAAGATTTGCTTGAGTTCCCTTTCCAGCACCAGAACAACCGAAAAATACACATGTTATTGGTTTCATGCACACAATTATAATACAAAAAGAAAAATTTGGTGCGGGATGGGAGAATCGAACTCCCACTTACAGTTTGGAAAACTGTCATTCTACCATTAAACTAATCCCGCAATTGCATAAAACCGAACAAAAGTCATATTATCACGGTTTTTTTCGCTTAGCAATTTTAATTATTTCATCAAAATTATCACGTGGCCAAACTTTATTTTTTCTAATAAAACCACATTTTTCGCACTTCTGAACCAAATCATACTTCCCCACTATGCCCTCTACAGAGATTGGTTTCATCATTCCGCCACACTCTTCCTGCCTATCTCCAGGATCCACATCAACATGCTTACTCCAAAGACAATTGTAGCAATGGTTTGTAAAGCCATTGCCTGAATTATCTGTACCACAATGTTCACAGACAAAATCTTCTACTTTTTTCTTAAAGGCCATATTAGCAATAAAAATGTCGGGGTGCCGGGATTCGAACCCGGAGTCACTTGTTCCCAAAACAAGCATGTTAGCCGTTACACCACACCCCGAAAAACCAATGTAGGTTATCTTAGCACAATACTTGTTATTTCAAAACTTTTTACAAATTAATGTTCTCAATCATCTTCACACTAGCCTGCCGACTTTCTGGATCTAGATAGACAGTTACACCATCTATCTGAAAACGTGTTTCATGTGGAACGTTTCTTTTTAATAAATAAACCTGTATTGTCCTCTCTATCCTCTGTATCTTGCGGAAATGCATATTATCTTCTGCCCTATAGCCAATTCTTTCACGTGAAACAGTTTTGACCTCTATAAAATGTAAAATACCCCACTTTTCTGCAATAATATCTATTTCTCCGCACTTTTGACGGAAATTTCTCTCTAATAAATCAAACTTTTGACCAACCAAATACCTACAAGCGATCTCTTCTCCTAAGGCTCCTATAGTGAGCGCGTTCTTTGTTTGTTTCATAAATAACGTTTCATGATTAACATTGTTTCACGTGAAACTCTTTTTACAGACATTTCTCGTTTTTTTAATAAAAACCCTT
>CAYOFR010000055.1:0-4436 GCA_964403475.1 uncultured Candidatus Saccharibacteria bacterium
TAAAAATTTCTCTAGAAAATATGCCACCAGTTCTAGAGGAGGCGCATTCTCGCATCATGAAGCTTGAAATAGAAAAACAAGCTATTTCAAAAGAAAAAACACCAAAATCAAAAGCGCGTTTGAAAGAGATCGAAAAAGATATTGCTGATCTAAAAGAAAAGACTTCTGAAATAGAATTAAAATGGAAAAATGAAAAAGAAACAGCTGCTGGTATAAAAGCTGTGAAAAAAGAGCTTGAAAGTCTGCGTCTCGAGGCGGAAGCTGCCGAAGCGCGCATTGATTTGGCTAAAGCCGCTGAGATTCGTTATGGAAAAATCCCCGCTTTTGAAAAAGATTTGGAAACAAAAACAAAACGTCTGAAAAAACTCCAGAGTTCAAGAAGTATTATAAGAGAAGAAATAAAAGAGGCTGATATTGCTGAGGTTGTAGCGCGTTGGACAGGTATACCTATGGCAAGAATGCTTGAGGAAGAAGCAGAAAAACTTGGTAGAATGGAAGAAGTTTTGAAAAAGAGAATAGTCGGACAAGATGAAGCTGTAAAAAAGATCTCTGATACCGTAAAGAGGTCACGCGCTGGTATCGCAGATCCAAATCGTCCAATAGGCTCATTTATTTTCCTTGGTCCTACTGGAGTTGGAAAAACTGAGCTCACAAAAGCTTTGGCTGAATTTATGTTTGATGATGAAAAGGCACTTGTGCGTATAGATATGTCTGAGTTTATGGAAAAGCATTCTGTATCAAAGCTCATAGGCTCACCACCAGGATATGTTGGTCATGAGGAAGGCGGTAGTTTTACTGAAACAATACGTCATAGACCTTACTCTGTAATACTTTTTGATGAAATTGAAAAAGCTCATCCTGAGGTGTTTAATATTTTGTTGCAGGTTTTGGACAACGGTCGTCTGACTGATGCAAAGGGTAGAACAGTCAATTTCAAAAATACTGTGATTATCCTTACTTCAAACGTCGGTGCTCAACACATTGATAAAATGCAAAAGCTTGGTTTTGCAGAAGCTGGAGAAAAAGAGAGTTACGAAAATGTTAAAGAAAAACTTACAAACAGTCTAAAAGATTATTTCAGACCTGAGTTTTTGAATAGACTAGATGATATTATCGTCTTTGATGTCTTGTCACGAGAATCAATAGAGCAGATAGTTAAAATACAAGTTGAGATGGTGCGTGAACGTCTTTTGGCTAAAGAAATAAAATTGGATGTATCTCCTGAGGTTTTGTCATATCTTGCAAGAGAAGGATACAATCCGCAATACGGTGCGAGACCTCTAAAGAGAATTATTCAAAATAAAATTTTGACTCCTGTAGCTTCTTTGATTATCTCAAAGGGTCTGATGAAGGGCGGTTCTGTATCTGTGGGAATGAAAGATGCAAACGAGTTTTCTTTTGAAGTTAAAAAGGGTAGAAGAGGAAGTTTGATTGGAGAAAATTTGATTCCTACTACACAATAATAAAATTAGTGGTGGTGGTGAAAATGTTTTATAGCGTTTTCTTCTGTCTCTAGAGTTTTTTCGTCCACTCCTTTATTTTTTCTCATCAAAATGAGAACAGCTATCCATGTTGTTATTGGCACAGCTATCACTAGGCCTATACTTCCTATCATTGTACGTATTATTTCTGTCGCAAATATTTCTCTGTTGATTGTTTGGCCTATTGGACTGTTAGATGAATGAACGTATAAAAGTAATAACGGTAAAGAAACACCGACGTAAGCTATTGCTAGTGTGTTTACTAATGCGCCGATATGTTCTCGACCGATACGCACGGCTCTAGTAAATATTGTCTTTCTTGGTAGATGTGGGGCGACGTGATTTAGTTCTTCTACAGATATAGCTTGTCCAATAGCAACGTCATACAAGACTCCCAAAAGTCCTATCAGCATTCCACCCAAAAGAAGACCAACAAAATCTATTGAACCTCTTGTGTCAAAGTTTAGATAGACTGCTTCTTCATCACTAAAACCACTTAATCTGGACCAGTGGACTGCAAAATAAGCCAATGCGCCTGTAAGTATTACTGTAAAAATCATTCCAATCACAGCAGAGGTGGTGGTTTTATTAAATCCGTGCGTCACATATGATCCTAAAATAATGATCAGAGATGACACAGCAAGACTGATGAGAATAGGTGAGTATCCCTGGAGTATTCCTGGCAACAGGACATAAAGTATTAAGACGAGACTACCTGAAAGACTTACTAATCCACGAATTCCTTGTATTCCGCCAAATATTAATACAAGTAAAACAAAAAGAATTATGAAAAATAAAATAGCGTTTATTCTGTATGGTTCACTTACAGAATACATTACCATTCCATCCTCTCCACGTTTGGTTATCTTTAGGTAAAATACCTCGTCTTTTTTTAAGCTTAAATAATCATTTTCAACAATGACTTGCTTTCCCGTATCTGTACCGCTGATTATCTCTACTTTTAGTGTTTGGTATTCACTTGTTATATCTGTACCAGGTACATTTTTTATTTTTTTATCTACTATATCTTTTACTTTTGCTTTTACTGTTGTTATATCGTCCTGTATTAATTCTTGTGCATTTAGAATGCTTGGCAAGAAAGCAGAAAATAGAAATATAAATAAAAAGGGCAAAAGTGACAGTTTTTTCATGTATTTATTATTTTTTCTCTAAGATTTCTGTAGTGATGCGTGCGAGCAAATCTTTTTCGTTTAGTGCGCCAAGATTTCCGAAATCACGACTTTCTAGTGTTACAGTATTTGATTCTACTTCTTTGTCGCCAATGATTATCATGTAAGGAATTTTATCTACTTTTCCAGATCTGATTTTTTTACCGAAATTTTCATCATCATCTGCCAGTTCAACACGCACTCCCACAGATACCAAAGAATCTTTTATTTCTTTTGCCTTTGAGTGATGTGATTCATTGATAGGAATAATCTTTACTTGAGTTGGGTGTAGCCAAAGAGGAAAATTTCCCGCGTAATGCTCAATCAGTGTAGACATGAATCTTTCAATAGAGCCCATGATTGCACAGTGAATCATTGCTACAGGTTCTTTTTCTCCTTTTTCATTTGTACATTGTAGGCCAAAATTTTTTGGCATATTGTAATCGAGCTGGATTGTAGCTACTTGCAGTGAACGGCCAATAGAGTCTTTTGCTATGAAATCAATTTTTGGTCCGTACATAGCAGCCTCGCCTACGCCGTTTATCCAGTCTTTGATTCCTCTTTTTTCTACAAGCTCTGTGAGTTGTTTTTCTGCTGTTGCCCAAATTTCTGGAGTACCTAGATATTTTTCAAAATGTTCTGGATCGTGTTTTGAGATACGGACACGAACATCTTTGAAACCAAAAGCGCCATAGAATTGGTCAATAATATCCCACACACCAAAAATTTCTTGTTCTACTTGGTTTATTCGACAAAATACGTGAGCGTCGTCTTGGGTAATAGAAAGCACACGTGAAAGACCGGAAAGCTCACCAGACTGTTCATCACGATATACCATTGTTGTCTCACAGTATCGCTGAGGCATATCTCTGTAGCTTTTTGGAGCACTGTCAAAAATCTGTGTGTGGTGAGGACAGTTCATTGGCTTCATTGCATAAAGATGCTTTTCGCGAGTTTCAATTTTGAAAAGCTCATCTGCAAATTTACTCCAGTGTCCTGATGTTTCGTAGAGTGATTTTTTTGTGATATGAGGAATGGTTACTTTTTGATAACCTTTTGCACGTCTAAGATCCCAAACAAAATCGTTGAGGAGCTCGCGCATAATGGTGCCTTTTGGAGTCCACAATGGAAGACCCGCACCAACAAGTTCTGAAAAAGTAAAAAGTCCCATTTCTTTCCCAATTTTTTTATGATCACGTTTTTTTGCTTCTTCTCTTTGTGTGATATATGCGTCGAGTTCTTCTTTTGTATCAAAAGCTAGTCCGTAAATGCGAGTAAGCATTGTGTTTTTTTCATCACCGCGCCAATATGCACCAACAATACGATCAAGCGTAAAAGAATCAGGGTCTATGTCCTCAGAAGGATTTTCTACATGTCCACCACGGCAAAGGTCAGTAAAGTCACCAGAATTATAAAGAGTAATTGTTTCTCCTTTTTCTACGATTTCATCAATTAGCTCGATTTTGTATGGATTATTTGCAAACTTTTTTCTTGCTTCTTCTGCGCTTACTTCCTGTGCTTCAAAACTTTTCCATGTTTTGAGGATTTTTTTCATTTCTTTTTCAATCTTCGGAAAATCTTTTTCTGAAATAGGGGAAGAAAAAGCAATGTCATAATAAAAGCCATTTTCAACTGCAGGACCAAGGGTGAGTTGTGCGTCCGGACAGTGTTTTAATACCGCAGCTGCAAGCAGGTGGGCTAGGGAATGTCGTTTGTTTTCTATGTTGTTCATAGGTTGATAATAACAATTTTGCGTTTATTTTACTATCTTTACCCCTAGTATTTA
>CAYOFR010000056.1:0-10476 GCA_964403475.1 uncultured Candidatus Saccharibacteria bacterium
TATCTAAAACCCTGTATTCATAGTTTTTGGCATTTGTTGGCATTTTAGACCCGACTCACTTGCCTCAAAAGACTACTAGAAAAAGCTCTCAAAAAGCCTTATACTGCTTGTACCAGTGGGTACTTAACTCACATGGCCCGCCAATGAGACCAAACTAACCTCAAGAGGCCTGCCAAATAGTTTCCGACCCGAATTGTCCAAAAGATTTTTTGAACTAAATTATCAACATGAACTTCGCTGGCATAATAATTGAAGAGAGTTTGATTGATAAATCCATTTTAGAAAATCTAAAAGTTATTTCGACTACGGTTGAACCCGTTACAGAAGAACACAAAACCCCATGGGTAAAACAATGGACAATGCACAGTGTTGAGATTCCAGCGGATAAAGCGGCAAGTGTGGCGGAAAAGATAAGTAAAGCACTGGATCACGAACATAATTGGTACGCCGACTTCAAGACTGACAAGGAACACTTTGTTATTTATCGTGACAAAATCTTTCACATTACCGATCGTTCTGATAAAGCACAGTACGACGAGGCAACAAAATACGGCATCTCCATTGACATTCCTGATTACCAAGTTGATTTCTCGCCTCACATAACACACTGGGAGAGATAAGTTTTGGATTTGAGAGTTGGAACTTTGCTATAATACGTTCTAACAGCCTCAACGAGGGTCCGCCAAAACCCTAGTGTTAATGTAAAAATATTACTTGTAATGTATCTTTTACATTATATACTGATACCAAATCGTGGATCACACAGAATTAAAAAAGCAGAATACGAGAAGAATCTTTTTTGCTTTTGTCGTGGCGGGCATAATTGACTTATTTTTTACTGGTACCTACTTACCTACAAATCCTTTTTTCCCAGTAGGTCCTTATATAATGATGTTTTTTCCTTCCATACTCTTGGTAATAATAGTTGCTAAATTTACAAAACATTTTCCAGCGATTCCTATATTGTTTTCTATTTTAATACTTTGTATGACATGGCCAATAGCTGCAATCGTTCCATTTAACCTTAGAGAAATCACAATAACAAAAAAAATAAATTCTTTTCAAGATTATCCATCGTCGAGCATATTCACAGAAGAAATGGAACGCGCCATGGATGGTAGTGTGGCAAAAATATTCAGCGTACCAACAGACGTAAGAGCCGAAGATATCATTGCATTTTATGAATCACAATACAAAAAAATGGGTTGGGCTGTTGAAAATAAGAGAGAAGATTACAGTAATTTACCTTATTTAGATGCAAAAAAAGGCAGATTCAAATCAAGCGTACATACTCGTTATTATTGGGGAAATAGCAGAATGGATATAGATACTAATACGTATTGGAAAAATCATCTTGGTGACATAAAAGACACAATTCCAACAGCAACACAACGCATAATCATGACAATAACTGACACAAGAATCCGCCGCTCCTATTAATATCCGCCCAAATAAATGCAAAATTTTGTATACCATCGAGTTGTAGAAAACATGAGTGGTAAAATCCTTTATCCACTCAACCAACTAAAAGAAACACATCCAGAAATATACCTACAACATCTAAAGAAATATACTGGACGTGAACAAATACTTGAAGTAAAAATACCCACATTAAACTGCCTGTGGAATGACGTAATACATTTTACAGCGGTGTCTCCGTATGAACTTTTAAACAACCTTAAGAAAGGCGGGATGAAAGATGATTCTATAGTGTGGAGTAAGTGGTACAAAATACCCATCTCTCTTTTGAATCTAGAAAATACCACCGTGTGTTTGTATAGAAGAGATGTTGGACTGATTCCATCTTCAAAAGATTTTTCTAATTTTGATCCAGAGAAAATGGAAACATACAGGCATGTTCCAAAAGAAACAATAGAATACTACAAAGAACAGTTTTCTAATAGTAAACGACCACTTATGTTTCATTTGGTACCACATATTTTATATAAAGGCACCATAGACACCACTGACCTTGAAATAATAGATATACAACAAGGCAATAAATCATAGGAAGTATGCCCATAAAAGAAAAAAGACCCTAAATCCTCCTACTATCATATGCCCAGTGTAGTATCGCCTGACGTTGGCGTGGTCGGCACACAGCATCGCCTGCGCGACAATTTTTCTGCACCTGAGCTATGTGCCTACTGATAGCCTTCCATCTTTTTATTTGCCTCTCATCCTCTTTTGGAATTCTGCGCCCCATATAATACCGACAATACCACTGAAACCACCCTCGCGGATCTTCATGATAAATCCAGCCCTTCTTTTTCCATACAGAAAGTGGCTGACTTGCGTTTATTTTGAAAAAATTTAATTCGGCCAAATGTTCTTTTGTGTCTTTTGGCGCAAATTTTGCCTTTACAAACCAATCGGACGGAAACTCATCTACACAATCCCTCATGTATACCCCGCCAAACACACCCATCTCAAGCATTTCTTTTGGTGTAAGGTCCGGCTTAAATTCCGGCGCAAAATTTTCACCCATCTTTTCAGAGAGTTCATACTGATAACCCTTTTGCATTTTGTCATTTACGTAAACAATCTTGTTTTTATCCATATTTACAATTTTACACCATACAAAAAAACAACAAAAACGGGCTGGGCACAAGGGGCTAGCGCTAAAACGCCATTCTGATAATATACCCTTATAGGGTTTTTAATAATTAATTTGAAAATATGGCAAAACCAAATTCAGCATTTATGAAACCCCTCAACGTAAGTCCAGAATTGGCAGCTGTTGTGGGAAAAGGACCAATGCCTCGATCAGAGGTTGTAAAAGCTTTGTGGGCATACATCAAGAAGAACAATCTTCAAGATTCAGCTAACAAAAGAAACATCAACGCAGACGCAGCTCTAAAGGCAGTGTTTGGTGGAAAGGGTGTTGTAAACATGTTTGAAATGACAAAGCTCGTTTCAAAGCATCTTTCATAATTTTTCTCTAAAAAATTACAAAAACGGCCAGACTAATGTCGGGCTGTTTTTTGTTGCAAAAAAGGTCTTTCTTTGTAATATTGTGTCTGGAACAATAAAAAGCATTGCTCACAACACCCCACTTTTCCAAGGAGAATACACGACATGGATACCACCCAAAAGACCCTTACCAAGAGATGGCTCCTCGATGAGGCCATCAAGGAGTACCCCGAGGACCAGAAGAGTCTGGAAAATCGCATGAACGGAGGGGCAAGAGCCACCACCAACATCATCCTGCCCGTACAATCCTTTGAGTTCAACGGGGATTCGTACCAAGAGGATGAGGCTTCTGCCGGAAAAATGACGCCAATCAAAATGGTCGTCATCAACGGCAACAATGAGCCAATCGATGTGGTTGGTGTCTTTTGCCACAGTGCCAAAACCTGCGACATCTCTGCACCCCAGGTGTCCGAGATTCGTGAGTTTGCGAGTAGCTTCGCAGAGTTCTTCATCAACAAGTTCCTGCTGAAGCACCACATCAACCTGGAACACAGGAGTTTGTGGAACAACATCCCCGAGAACTGACTATGGGAGGAACACACTCACCGCACACGCCGACGTTTTCGTCGGCGTGTTTTCTATTCACAGAAAAAAGTTACATACTCGTAAATCGATATGATACAATTTATTTATGCAAAATTCTCCTATCGAATGGGAAGCTCTTGAACACCATCACGAAGAAAAAAGTAGTGATTGGTTTTGGGCTGTAAGTATTGTTGCCATAGCGATTGCTGTAACTGCTATTTTTTTACACAATCTATTGTTTGGAATACTTGTGCTTGTTGGTACCTTTTCAATTATTTTAAACTCATTGAGACACCCCAAGATACACAAGATGAAGATAGACGTTCGTGGAGTGACAATAGACACATTTCACTACCCTTACAAATCCCTAGATTCATTTTGGATAAATGAAAAAGAAGATCCACCAGTTTTACTATTGAAATCTCAAAGATTTTTTATGCCACTCGTAGTATTGCGCCTAGAAGGAGTAGACACAAACGAAATACGAGAATACCTACAAGAATTTCTTTATGAAGATGAAATGCACGAACCTCTTTTGCAAAAAATAGCTGAGCGCTTTGGATTTTAATGTTTTTGTGATAACCTGCGTTTTATCGCTCTCATAGTTCAATGGATAGAATGCGAGCTTGCGGAGCTTGCGATGTAGGTTCGATTCCTACTGAGAGCACTTGCTAGTGGAAATAGTCTAGATACGTAAAACCGCCGTGCGCAGATGACTGCGACACGGCGGTTGGGTGAAGTCACTTTTTCTGTCCCTTCAGACGAGACTTCTGACGTCTGATGTACCTCTCGCATCGTGGCGACATCTCCTTGTTGTTGCGACGATGATACTGCTCACACCCCCTGATCAGAACTTGCGAAGAAAGAACCATGAAACCCGCATCCGCCGATCCTTCTGGAAGAACGTGATCGTAGACATAGTCATCGTTGTAATGACAACGCTCATGGTTGCGGAACTTCTTGTGCCGACGAATGATCTGCCTGACACGCATCAGCTCCTGAGCACATTGCCTCGGAGTCATCTTGATGATATCTTCGTCCAATTTTCTATTCATTGCGTACCTCCTGTCAAAATACTACTAAGTAGTGTCAGAAAAGCAACAAAAAACACCCTTTCGGGTGGTTTTTGTTATCTTTTGTTAGCCGAGCTTTTTTACCATTGCTGAGAGTCTAGATTTTTTTCGTGAAGCTGTGTTTTTCTTTAAAAGTCCTGTTTTCACTGCTTTATCTAATGTTTTTTGGATTTGCGCCATGTATTTTTGCGCCTCCTTTTTGTTTCCTTCAGTTATTAGTTTCTTAAATTTCTTTAAAGAACTCTGAATAGAGTCTTTTTTGCGCATGTTAAAAACTCGTTTCTTGTTTGAGTTTCTAAGCGCCTTTTTTGCTGAACTTGTAATTGGCATATTTTTATATTGAAATGTATCGGATACAGTAACAAATATCGCTCAAAAAGGCAAATTCTGCTATCATTACAGCCATGATTTCTCACTTAAAAGGAAAAGTCGCCTACAAGGATCTACGGTTTTTCGTAATAGATGTTGCTGGTGTTGGATACAAAGTTTTTGCTAGCGGACCAACCATAGATAAAGCAAAAGAAGGAAAAGAGATTGGGGTTTGGACATATTTAGCTGTCAGAGAAAATGCTTTGGATTTATATGGCTTTGATAGCAAAGAAGATTTGGATCTTTTTGAGTTGCTCATCACGGTCTCCGGAATAGGACCAAAGACAGCCCTTGGCGTCATGAATGTCGTGCTTCCAGAAACAATACGCTTAGCAATTTCTTCTGGAGATACTGGATACCTAACAAAAGTATCTGGTGTTGGAAAAAAGGTTGCAGAAAAAATTGTCGTTGAACTACGTGGAAAGTTTGAAGGCATAGAAGGGGGTGGTGCAAATCTGCAAAAAGATTCTGATGCGATCGAAGCCCTAAAGTCCCTTGGCTACTCTCAAAACGAAGCGAGAGATGCGCTTTCAAAAGTTTCAAAAGATATAGAAAATGCTTCAGAAAAAGTAAAACAAGCACTAAAGATACTTGGTTCAAAAATATAAAATGTTGAGGCAAATTAAAAAAATAATACCTGCGCCGATTTTTAAAGCCCTTTCCCCCGCTTATCACCTTCTACTTGCATACGCCGGAGCAATAATCTACAGATTTCCATCAAAAAAACTTTTTGTAATAGCGGTCACAGGAACAAAAGGAAAATCTAGCACTGTAGAAATATTAAATTCGATTTTAGAAGAAGCTGGATACAAGACAGCGGTGTCTGGGACAATTCGTTTTAAGATTGGCGAAAAAAGTTGGCCCAACCTGTACAAAATGTCTATGCCCGGAAGATTTTTCATACAAAAATTTCTACGCGATGCAGTAAATGCTGGGTGCACACACGTTGTAATGGAGATTACATCAGAGGGTGCAAAGCAGTACCGCAACAAAGGCATTGATCTAGACGCTCTCATTTTTACAAATCTCTCTCCAGAACACATAGAGTCACATGGCTCTTTTGAAAAATATCGTGACGCAAAACGCTCTATTGGCTGGTCGCTTGTAAAATCGTCAAAAAAAGAAAAGTGGTGTTTTGCAAACAAAGATGACGAGGAGTCTCAACTCTATCTTTCCCTACCAGTCACACACACTGTGCCATTTTCTCTTTCAAAAGCCGAAAACTACAAACTAGAAAAAGATTCAATAACATTTACTTACAAAGGACAGGAAATGACTGCTCCACTAAAGGGACTTTTCAATATATACAACTGCCTTGGAGCTTTGGTATGTGCAGAATCAATCGGCATATCTTTAGAGACGATTAAAAAAGCTCTTTCAAACATAGAAACCCCAAAGGGTCGTGTAGAAAAAATAGAAGCGGGTCAAGATTTTGAAGTCATCGTAGACTACGCACACACAGCCGATTCTCTAGAAAAACTCTACCAAGCTTTTCCTGATCAAAGAAAAATATGTGTCATAGGAAACACTGGTGGTGGCAGAGACACTTGGAAAAGAAAGGTGATGGGTGCTGTCGCCGACAAATACTGTGATGAAATTATTTTAACAGACGAAGATCCATACGATGACGATCCCCGATCTATAGTAGAAGACATGACAAAAGGTATCATAAACAAACCCTATGAAATCATAATGGACAGACGCGAAGCTATAGCAAAAGCAATTTCAAAAGCAAAAAGTGGAGACGCAATACTCATTACTGGAAAAGGAACTGATCCATATATAATGCGCGCAAACGGAGAAAAAGAGCCGTGGAGTGATAGTGGGGTAGCCAGAGAAGAGCTAGAAAAAATTATTTAGAATAATATTTTTTAATTGCTGTATAAGTCTCTTCGGCCATCTTTTTTATTTCTTCATCTCGCCCACCCCCTTGAAGTCTCGGCTCTGCCATGTAAGCATATTCAACCAAGACAGAAGGAATGTTCAGACTGTCTCTAGCACCAAGAGCAATCAAATCCTTGCTTTCAATTATTCCATCTTTTTCTACCGGTAGATTACTTTTTGGCTGAAACTTTTCTAATTCTGAGTAAATAGCCTTGGCTATAGGCAAACTTTCCGCATGATTTTTCAAACTATCATCCGGAGCGTACACCACAAAACCAAAATACTTACCGGGTTTATTTTTTGGCCTACCAGGATAGTCGTTGAAATGTATGTGGAGCATAAAATCAAAACCCTTTTCCTCTGCCCACATACTCGTACCATACAAACGGTTTGCCACCTCTTCTGTAACTTTATTATGTATTACAGGATCTAAATCTATGTCTTTTCCTTCATCTTCTTTTTTAGACTCTTCCCTACGCTCTTTTCTGTAAGCAATAATTTTTTCTTTATTTTCTTCAAAATATTTTTTCAATTCTGGAATATAGTCGCCGTTCTCCTGATTTACAACAGGATCGAAAAGCGGATCGCTTTTTAAAAGATTAAAAAGGTCCAAAGCGAGAATCCTGTTTAACTCAACCTCGTCTACACCCATATACCTAGCCCCACCGACGTCATTGTCATGACCAGCTACAATAAGAATTTTTATTTTTTCCTGGGCTTCGACTTGATTTACAACAGGATTTTCTATGGGTTTTGCATATATTAAATAAGAGGTGGTAAAAGCTGAAATGAGGAAAATTAGTACAAACCTTTTCATAGCAAGAGTATACCATTATAATCACCGTATGCCAGAATTACCCGAAGTCCACACAACAGCAAAGGGTCTACACGAAGTTTTGCCAAAACTCAAAATAGTAGACGTATGGACTGATTACAAAAGTCACTTCTATAAAGGCAAAGAAAACATCAAAAACGAAATTTTTTTCAAAAAATTTCGATCTATTTGTGTTGGTAAAAAAATAATATCTGTAACAAGAAGAGCAAAAAACGTCCTCATAAATATAGAGGGAGATTTCACAATTCTCATTCATATGAAAATGACTGGTCACCTACTCTACGGAAAATACAAGATGAATAAAAAAACTTGGGAGGCTGTGCATGCGGGACCGCTTAGAGACGATCCTTTTAATGCTCGAGTGCACTTTGTGATAATCCTTTCAAACGGAAAACATGTCGCACTCTCTGATACGAGAAAATTTGCAAAAGTGACTCTACTAAAAACAAGCGAAATGCACATCTCCCCTGACCTACGCGACCTTGGACCAGAGCCAACAGAAAAAGAATTTACTTTTGCAGTCTTTAAAAAATGCCTAGAGAAAAAACCAAACGTAAAAATAAAAACTGTTTTAATGGATCAAAATGTCATGGCCGGAATAGGAAACATATACTCAGATGAAATACTTTGGGAATGCTCTGTGCATCCAGAATCAAAGGCATCAAAAATACCAAATGATTTATTAAAAAAAATGTATACTGCGACCAAAAAACTCCTTTCTAAAGGAATAGATTTTGGAGGAGATTCAATGTCTGATTATAGAAACGTTCATGGAGAAAAAGGGCGCTTTCAGCTTGAACACAAAGTATACAGACGTGCCAAAGAAAAATGTAAAAAGGTTGGTTGCGCTGGTACTATAGAGAGAAAGGTTGTCGGCGGGCGGAGTGCTCACTTTTGCACTACTCATCAAAAACTTCTACAATAAATACATATGAAAGAAATAGGACCAATTGTAATTGGATTAATAGTATTCACTGCGATTTTAATTACTATGCATCAAAATGGTAGTCTTGTGGGCCAATCACAAAACCTGACACAAAACCAAGCCCTCGGACCAACAGTGAGGGGTGCCTCGACACAAAACAACGGCGCATTTTCTCCCTACTACGGTGACGTAGACATAGATGACGTAATAGAGCCAGGAACATTCGCTGGTTCAGAATACATAAAACTAGAATCATCTACAGACGAGCCGATAAACATTACAGGCTGGAGTATTGTAAGCGAAATTACAGGAAATAAAGCTTTCATTCCAAATGCATCATCAATCCCACTAGTAGAATCAGAGAAGCCAATAATAATAAATGGTTATCAAAAAATCATTTTATCTTCTGGATCTTCTCCAATCAAAATTTCTTTTAGAGAAAATATCTGCACAGGATACATAGAGGAAAAAAATCTATTTAACCCTTCCCTATACCAAAGGTGTCCAAATATAGACAACGGCAACCTGCCTGCAAGAATAGAAGACAGTGATCAGTGTATGTCTTACATAAATTCTCTTCAAACGTGTAAAACACCAAAGAGTTTTCCCAACATACCTTCATACTGTGAAGATTTCATAATAGAAAATGCCTCATATGGGGGGTGTGTAAAAAATTACAAAAACTATAAAGATTTTTACAGAGACTCTTGGAGAATATTTTTGAATAGCAAAACGCCTTTGTGGAAAAGAGAAAAAGATGGAAAAAATAACCAAGAATCTCTACAACTCCTAGATGCTCAAGGAAAAATAGTAGATACTTTTACTTATTAAGCATACCAAAAAGCGTGATGCCAGCCGAAACAGAGACGTTCAAAGACTCTTTCTTTCCTGCCATAGGAATCTCGGCGACAATGTCACATTCTTTTAAAACAGACTTGGAAATTCCATCCACCTCATTTCCATACACAAAAGCTGTCGGTCCATTTATTTTTACTTTTCTATAATTAATAGAGTCAGGACTTTGTTCTATTGCTACCACACAAACCCCTTCCTTTTTTAATCTTTTTACAAGAGAAAGAGCGCTTTTTTCATATTCCCAAGAGACGCTTTGTTCTGCGCCCAAAGCAACCTTGGCCAAATCTTTTCTCACACGGCCAAATCTATCCTTGGGTGTCGGGGTATATCCCGTCAAAAAAATCTTGTCGACTCCGACAGCATCAGAGGTTCTAAATATAGAACCGACGTTGTGAATACTTCTTATATCATTTAACACTACATAAATCATAACGACACAATACAACATTTCTAAAGACTTTGGTATAATCTAGCAATGTTAAATATCTTCCCAAATCTTTTAACCTACACACTTATCGCCCCACTAATACTTAGGCTTGTGCTTGGGGTGTTTATGGTTTTTATGTCATATAAAAAAATAAAGTTCATAAACGGATCTTGGTTTGATGGCGACAGAATACAAAAAATATCAAACGGCTCTCAAATAGTTTTAGCGCTTTCAGGAATACTTTTAATATTTGGATTGTTTACACAAATAGCATCCCTACTTATTCTAACCATCACGCTGACAGCTTTTTTATACAAAAAACAAATATTAAAAGCTGTCTCAGAGAAAGATTTAATGATCCATGTTTTTATAATGGCCATATCTTTTTCGCTAATGCTTTCCGGCGCGGGGTTTTACGCTATTGATTTACCGCTATAATCTGTTATATTTTCTGATATTCGCTTGTGCGAATTTTACATCCGCCTATAGCTGTCTTGGTAGAAATTCAGCCATAGCGCGCGAGTACAGCAAGTTTTACATCCGCCTATAGCTCAGTTGGTAGAGCAGGTGCCTTTTAAGCACTTGGTCCCAGGTTCGAGTCCTGGTGGGC
>CAYOFR010000057.1:0-4823 GCA_964403475.1 uncultured Candidatus Saccharibacteria bacterium
TGTACTTCGAAAGGTGGGACAGTGGGCGGTGCTAGATGGAAAAAAGAAGATTGCTTTTAAAAGCGAAAAAGAGATGAAAGATTTTCTTTTGAAAAAATTTGCCAAAATGGGCATAGCTAAAAAGAATGTCTATTTTTCTGAACACAAAGACAAGATTTAGCTTTAATAAATATGGAAAACCACCCCAGCCTTGTTGTTATTGGCCGGGGTGGCGGAGGGGAGAAAGATGAGCTGTCCCATCTTGGGGTACGAGTGTTTGAACGAATTCATCCTTAATACTATACCCATCGGTTCTCTTTTCAATGAAGTTATCCACAGCTGGAGTGATCTTGGTTATACAGACGAACCATATAAAACCATTGCAAGTTTTTTTGCTATAATTAACCAATGGCAATTATTTTAAAGAGAAATTTTTTGTTTCTTATTGTGATTGTGGTTTTGTTTATTATTGCAACCATACTATTTTTTAAAGTTGATCGTCCGATGGTTTATGCTCCTACTTCAAACTTTAAAGATGCTACTTATGACATAGAGGGTCAAAAAATTACACTAAAAAATGGTTTTGCACAAACAAAAGTTTCCCCAGAATCTATATCAAAGATCACAACTGAGTATTTTGGAAATGAAGCGGTGGGGGATTTGAATGCTGATGGAATATCAGATGTTGCTTTTTTGGTGACGCAAGATGGCGGTGGTAGTGGTACTTTTTTCTACGTTGTCGTTGCTTTGGGTAGTAAAAAGGGTTATACAGGCACGAATGCTGTTTTTATTGGAGACAGGATAGCACCGCAGACAACAGAGATAAGAGATGGGCAAATAATAGTTAACTATGCTGAAAGGGGTGCTGATGAACCAATGTCCGTCAGGCCGTCTTTTGGTGTATCTAAATATTTGAAAATTATAAATACAAAACTTATTGAGGTGAAAGCTATTTAGTAAAATAGAAAATAAATTTGATTTTGGTATAATTAAATAATCATGAATAGAAATATAATAATTAGTGTCGTGATTTTGATTGTCCTTGCTGGTGGTATTATTTTTACTATATCTAGAAATGGAAATGATAAACAAAATCCATCTGCACCCACATCTACGACTGCACCTACACCTACACCTACAAATCAGACCGCATCATCTTTTACCATGGCTCAGGTGCAAACACACAACTCAAAGACTGATTGCTGGAGTGCTATCAATGGCAAAGTTTACAACCTTACTTCTTGGATAGGACAACATCCAGGTGGACAGGGAGCTATACTCAGCATTTGCGGAAAAGATGGAAGTCCTGCTTTCAACGATCAGCACGGTGGACAGTCTAGACCAGCAAATGAGTTAGACGGATTTTTTATTGGTGTATTAATTAATTAATTTTTTATGGATTCATATAAAATGCAGAGGTTTGGTTTTATAGTATTGCGCTTTGGTATCGCTGCTGTCTTTTTATGGTTTGGTATACAACAAGTAATGCATCCATCACAATGGGTTCGCATGTTACCTGACTGGGGCTATATTAAAATCTCTTCCTGCTTTTTTTACTCCTGAAAAAATTATACTTACAAATGGTATTTTGGAGATTATAGGAGCTGTCTTGCTTATATTAAATATTTTTACTCGCATCGTTGCTCTTTTGTTGGCTTTACACCTTGCTGGTATTGCTTGGTCTTTTGGTTTAAGTCCTACTGGTGTGCGTGATGGTGGTCTCGCTATAGCCACTTTTTCTCTCTTTCTTTTGGGTCCAAGAGCAAACTAATCCATATGAAAGAAATCACAAACAACGAGATCGCTGTGTTGGGCGGGGGATATTTTTGATGCAATGAAATGGGTAGAAATTTGCTGATTTGTTAAAAAGTGCATAATAGATATATGAAAAAAATAATCATTATACTGACACTTGTACTGATGGTCTCGTTGTACTTTACGGTTTTTTATATGAGAGAAAAAAAGGCCATGCTTTCTATAGATAGCTTTATAGCCTGTGCAGAAAATGGGTATCCGGTCACTGAATCATATCCTCGCAGGTGTACTCTGCCAGACGGCAGGGGTTTTGATGAAAAAATATCAACCGCATCTCTTCCATCAAATGATGAGACTGTGGTCGGTAATATAAAAGTCACAAGTCCAAAACCAGGTGATACTGTTTCAAATCCGATAAAGATCGAAGGTGAGGCGAGGGGTAGCTGGTTTTTTGAGGCATCATTTCCTGCTCGACTTTTAGATGCGGATGGAAAAGAAATAGCCACAATACCAGTGACGGCAAAGACTGATTGGATGACCAAAGATTTTGTGGGTTTTTATGCTGAGCTTAAATTTGATGGTGTTACCACGGATACAGGTACACTTATTTTACAGCGTGACAATCCATCTGGTTTACCAGATAATGATGAAAGTATGAGTATACCGATAAAATTTTAGATATGAAAAATAAAAATACATCATGGGGCGTGGTAGCTGATTGGTATGAAAATCATCTTTCAGAAAATCAAGATTCTTATCATAAGAAAGTGATTTTACCAAACCTACTTCGGCTAATTGATATCAAGCCTACTGATAGTATTTTAGATTTGGCTTGTGGCACAGGTTTTTTTACTCGAGAATTTTTTACTTTATCAAAAAAGGTGATGGGTGTAGATATTTCAAAAGAGCTCATCAGTATTGCTAGGAAAAATTCTGATCCAAATATAAAATATGTTGTTACACCTGCACATAAGTTAAAGGGAATATCTGATGCGTCAGTAGACAAGATTTCTCTTGTGCTTGCTATTCAAAATATAGAGGAGGTAAAAGAAATGTTGTATGAATGCAGTAGGGTTTTGTCGCAAGGCGGAAGTATGCACATAGTACTCAATCATCCATCTTTTAGAATCCCGAAAGGATCATCTTGGGGTTGGGATGATGTTGCTCAAAAACAATATCGTCGTATAGATAAGTATATTTCAGAATCAAAAGTAGAAATAGATATGCATCCAGGACAAAAAGAAAAAGAACAAACCATTTCTTTTCATAGACCAATTCAGTTTTATTTTAAATTATTTCGTTCTGGGGGATTTGTTGTGACTCGTCTAGAAGAGTGGATTTCTCATAAAAAAAGCGACGCGGGTCCAAGGCAAAAAGAAGAAGACAGAATGAGAAAAGAAATTCCACTATTCATGTATTTGGAGATAAAGAAAGGTGTATAAGAGCTAGATTTATTTAGTATCTTTTATTCTCAGGCTATATCGTACACCAACAAGCATTAGTATCGCTAAGACAGAAAATATATATCCGTACGGCGCATTTTGCGTACTAAAAAAGTAAATAGTCAGTGTTGCTATCATTGGTGCGCTAATATATGCAAATGGTCGCGCCATTCTAAAAAGACTAATAAGTCCAGTATTTTCTTCGTCTACGTGTTTGAAAAAATAACTTTCAGATGTAACTTCTACAAAGCTTGCGCCAGTACGAGTCATAAAAAGAATTATTGCCCAAATTATTACAGAAGGACTTTTGATTGTGGGTATTAAAAAAGTAGAAATTGCCATGATAATAAAACCAATCACAAGTATTTCTTTTTCTCCAAATCTTTTATCTGCAACGGTGCCAAGTGGCAACTCAAAGAGCATAAAAGGCAGTAACATTACTGTAAAGATTGTTCCTATCTCTTGCCAAGAAAAGCCGATATGTTGATGTAAATATATTGGCATATATATCACCATCCATGCATAGAAAAATTGAAGCATAAAATGTGAATACAAAATCGCGGTGATGTTTTTATTTTTTCTATGCTGTTTTATTGTCTTTATAATGTAGACCTTTTCTTTCTTTTTGTATTTTGCATCTCTTAAATATTTTCTAATCAAGAAAAATAGTGGAAATAGAAATACAAGTGAAACCAAATATACTATCCAAAAATTATTACCTGTGAGTAAAATACCGATAATAAGTGGTGAAAAGACCAGGGTTGTATTTGATAGTGTAAGGTAAAGACCGCGTATTGATCCAGTCTCTTTTTCATTTTTTGTTGCACCCTCTAGAAAAATATCTAATCCAAAAAGTATCATGGATATGACAGCTTGATGTAATACAAAAGAAAGACCGATAGATAGCTGTGAGGTGCCAACAATTAGTCCAGTGATAGCTACTGCTTCTAAAATGATAGCCCAAAGGGTAAATTTGTAATTACCGATGCGGTCTAAGATATGGGGAATATTAAAAAATAAAATCAGATTGACTCCCGAACCAACAATATAGAGCATTGCGAGTTTTGATTCACTAAAATACGTACCGATATATGAAGAATGAATATAAAGTATCAAAAAGTAGTGAAAAGAAAGCAGGAGATTTGAGATATAAATAACGGCTAGTTTGTGACGTGATAATGTGTGTAACATACTGGTGTATATTATATCTCTGCTTAGGTGACTTGACAAAGTTTTATATGAGCGTATCGTGAATTTTAGATGCACATTGGAATCTACTTGACGCAAGGTGCGTTGAGGCCAAAGCATCCTGTAACTCACTGGAGAATTCACATGAATCGGACACGGACGTTGTCTGCTCTCGTTCTCTTGGTGCTGGGCCTGGTGGCGTTCATCCCCACTTCGACGTCCACCGCTTCTACCAACGGCAAGGTGGAAGACCGGGATCTGCGGACCCTTCTCTGGGCGACCTCGGTGTCGCCGGAGGAAATGGCAACGATCGGTCTCACGTTCAACGTGGCTGAGTACATCGTCGTCCCCGCACCCCTGTACGTGAACGACGCTGGTCTCTTGACCGTGATCGGGCGTCTCACGACGGTGTCTGGGCGTGTCTACACGTTCCCGGACATGGTTCCCATGGGCGAGGAG
>CAYOFR010000058.1:0-3714 GCA_964403475.1 uncultured Candidatus Saccharibacteria bacterium
ATTTGTAGATCAGGCAGCTTCGGGAGCAACTATGTCTTTTGCAGACAAAGGTATTTCGTCAACTTCTCTGCTATACGAAGCCCCATCATTCAATACAACCGGTGGTGTAAAAGGAAATATTTATGCTAAATATGCAAACACGTTATTTCTTGCAGGGAACGTATCTGAACCTGATACTGTTTTTTACGGTGGAACTGGAGCAAACTATGAGAGCTTTTCACCAAACAATAACGGTGGGTGGATCAAACCAGGCAGAGGTGATGGAGATAAAGTAACAGCCATGATAGGATTTGAAGATTTCTTATTTATATTCAAGGAAAACTCTATTTGGAAATTTACGTTCTCTGGTGATGGCGGTCCGGAGCTAACGGCTGTGATACCTCAATATGGTACATCGAGCCCTGACTCTGTGTGGCGTATGGAAAAAGATGTGGCGTTCCTGGGAAGTGATGGTCGATATAGAATACTCGGATATGAACCTACACAGCTTAATGTTATACGTACTGCAGACATATCTAACCGTATTCAAAATAAACTTGACGCAATAGATAAAAGTAACATGGAAAATTTGTTCGGTGTTTTCTTTGAACAGAAGTTTATCATGTGTAATCGGAGCGTTGCATACCCCTATGATAGAAGATATATAGCATTTTTAGGCGAGTGGAATAACTACACTTTCGATAGATTTATTGTATGGGACCAGGGGAATGGACAGCAAAAATTATACGGAGCAGAAATTGATACTGGTAATATTCAGCAGCTTCTTGTTGATGATACATACGATGATAATGGATCTGTAATCGAGGCTTCTCTAAGGCCTAAAACTATAGATGGTGGAAAAGACAAACAACTAAAATATTTCCGAAACTCACGTATCAAGTTCAAAGATGCGAAGGGTATTATCACTCTGGAAACATATAAGGACAATGTTTTGGAATCGAGCGACGAATATCAATTCGGATCAGCAGATGTTGGCTTTGAAGGATTTATGTGGGACGAACCGATGTGGGATGAAGGAACTACGACTGAAATAACAACAACCAGTTTTGAACTTGCCAAAAAGAATTTGGACTACGAAGCATATACCCTTTATCATAAAATATTGGTAAACGGAGGTGTATACAATCATGCCGTTGTACAAACCATGTCTGGCTTTTTTGACTATGAAGATCCTGATTATGAACGAGATGAAGTAGTGCATTAGTTGACAATCTTAAATAAAAATTATTTAATCGGAATATATGACAGCCTCAACAAGTCTTAAATATTTACCGCAAGCAGAGCGCCTTTTAAGTGGAACATTAACCACAGGAGGTGGTATCAATGCTTCCGTTACGACGTTCGATATAAGCAATCCTCCTACAAAATTACCTACGTATCTCGAACTTGAACCTGATGTAGCAGCACAAAGAGAAGTGGTACGTGTCATAAACGTAGTTGGAAATACCGTTACAGTTGAGCGCGGTGTCTATAATGCTGGAGTCGGAAAAACTCATGCACAAAACGTAGCATATAAACAGAAAATAACGTCTAAGCACTGGGATGCTGCGGTCGCAGTAATGGAGTCCGGATATATTATAGAAGATCCAGCTTATGCCTTTGCTAGAGCCTCAGCTACTACATTTACCATAACAGGATCAGATCGCACATCTTATTATACCGCCGGAAGAATTGTAAGGCTTAATGGATCAAATATTGTCGTTGTTCTTTCTTCTGCATACAGCACTGGAGTAACGACCGTAACTATTGCAACCGGTACTATACCTACACCAATAACTTCTATAGAACTTGCTATAGAGCCAGTAGGAGCCTCAAACTTATTTGTTCTTACCAAAGATCTTTCACTCCAATCTCCTACATACGCTACTGATACTGGAGCTGCAGATGCTTATGTCGCTTCGTACAGTCCTGCCCCAACTGCATATGTAGAAGGTATGCGTTTTAGATTTAAGGCAGCAAACGCAAATACGACAGCTTCGACCATAAACATTAATTCATTAGGAGTTAAAACAATCAAGAAGCAACATGATATTGATCTTGTTGCTGGAGATATCGAGGCAGGTCAGATAGTTGAAATCATCTATGATGGCACTTACTTTCAAATGGTTTCGGTATCTGCACTCACCGCAGCAGCTACAACTGATGGATGGAACGCTTTAACCGATACGTTTACTTATGGATCTACAGATCAGCACATATTCACAATGACATTACCTGGAGATTTTACAACAAAGTTTTACCCAGGTATGAGAATGAAGTTGACTCAGTCCACAGGTGGAACAAAGTTTTTTATAATCCATAAAGTTGCCTACTCAGCGCCAAATACAGTACTCACTATTTATGGTGGAACAGACTACACGCTTAATAATGAAGCAATATCAAGTGTGTATTATTCTACTCAGAAAGTCCCAACCGGGTTCAATGCAAGTCCTAGTAAATGGACGGAGGAACTAAGTGATACAAGTCAAAGGCTTCAATCTTCACCGGTTTCAACCACTGTTTATAATATAGGAACTTTAAGTATAGATATACCTATTGGTGCGTGGGACGTTTCATTTTATGTAAGTCTCAGATCTGATCTCAGTGTAGCCGGTACCGCACAACTTCGCGCTGGCTTATCGACTGCAAATAATTCATTTAGCGATTCGGGACTAAAATGTTATGCTTTTCATGGAAACACCACTGGAGCAACGATGGTAGCACATCGCAGGAAATTATTAGAGTTAGCTTCAAAAACCACATATTACTTGGTTGGAAGTGTCGAAGGTAGCAACCTATCGAACTTAATATTTAATGGTGATCAGGCCTCAACAATAGTTCGGGCCATATCAGCATATTTATAAATTAATTAATCTTATGGCTAAAGTATCAATTACTATTCAAAATGGACATCGAAATGCAGAAAACGGCCAGACAGGAACTTCCGGAGTAACAAGTGATGGTAGGAAATATACGGAGGTGCAGCTATCAGACGATATATTTAACAGCATGAAAGATAGGCTTATTGCTGCAGGTATCGAAGTATATTATGATGATGCAAATATAGTTAACGGAAAAAATACAGATTACTTCATAGCGCTTCATGCAGATGGAGCAGATAATAAAGATATAAGAGGCGGGTTTGTTGATGATAGTCCGGACGATCAAGTTGCTACTCAGTCATGGAAATTTGCTCAGACAGTCGCTGATGCGTACTTTCCCAAAATAGGGATTCCTTTTGTCCCAGCTCATTCAACCAATAACTCTCGATATTACTATGCGTTTGCTCTTACCGGTGCAAAAACAAAACAGTTTATTATAGAACTGGGTACGATGACAAACCTAGAGGACATGGACAAACTTGCAGACGTGCCTTATATAGCAAGCCTTTTGGTTGATGGAATACTTAATTATTTAAGACAGAATGAGCCAAACTATAAGCCTGATCCTCAACCACCAGCGAACACAACGGATAAAGATAAGCAAATTGAAGATCTTAAAAAGCGCATTGTAGATATCCAAAAGGAAAATTCTGAAAAATTAGCAAAGGCAGAGATAGATTGCCAGTCAAGATTACAGGCTTTTAAGGATTTAGTGCGTAAAGACCTGCAAAAGTTACTAGATGGATATAAATAAAATGGGAAAAAAAGATACTGATAGTAAGACAGACTTAGCAGTAATAAAGGAGAAAGTTGAAACTATGAAATCCGGTATAGAAAGAATTGAAAGTAGACT
>CAYOFR010000059.1:0-2066 GCA_964403475.1 uncultured Candidatus Saccharibacteria bacterium
TAACAAGGCACGGGTAGCGGAAGCTGCTCGTGGAGTATTTCAAATGAAAATCGTTCTGTTGTTTTTACAACAAAACTTACAGTCGATTTCTGAGCCTCAATTGAGCTCAGAAACGGATTATTGCTAAATATCCTAAAAGTAGCATGACAATCGGAAAGACGGTTTGAACGGAACAAAATAAAGAATAGTATCTAGAGAAATCGCATACGAAAGTGTGCGGTTTTTCTTTTGTTTGGACCTCGGGTGACACCATTGACAAATAGTATTTTTAATGATAAGATATGGTGTAGAGCCTGATGATTGAAAACGTGCGTTTTCTCTTACTCAGGAAGTTCTTGGAGATTGGTTATGGACAAGCATGACAAGATGGTGTTGAAGCTCATTTTCTGGTGCTTCATCGCAATGCTGTCGGTGACGTTTGTTGTTACTCCGGTGTTTGCTGTATCGCAGGCACCGCAGGACAGCAAGCTCATCACAGCACTGATCGAGGTGGAGTCCAGGGGAAATGATTTCGCCACCGGCGACAATCATCTTTCAAATAAGGCATACGGATGCCTTCAGATCAGACAGCCTTGCGTAGATGACGTCAACCGTGTCTACGGCACGAAACACAAGGCAGAAGATTGTCTTGGAAATCGTGAACTGTCGGTGTGGATCTGTGAGAAGTATCTTCAGATCTATGCTACAGAAAAGCGACTTGCCCGAAATCCGACCGACGAAGACATGGCCCGTATCTGGAATGGCGGGCCGAACGGCTGGAAGAAGTCATCTACCGATGCCTATTGGGTAAAGGTAAAGAAGGCTCTCAAAAAGTCGTAAAAACATTCCTTTGTACATTGAGCGTGGAGACGCTCGAGGAGAAAAACATGCACAGCATGTAAAAGGACCACCCGCTCGGAGAGTAGGTGGTCTTGTTGTTTATATATATTTCAATCTTGTATTATTGCCTTATTTTTGTTAGATTTTATGGACGTATATAGCATGGATTTATAAATACATGCGCGCATAGCTGTTTTGGTAGATAACATATGGCTATGCGTAAGGATTACAATGTTTGCGCGCATAGCTCAGCTGGTAGAGCATTCGACTGATACTCGAAAGGTCCTAGGTTCGACTCCTAGTGCGCGCACCCGTTTTTGCGCCTTTATTGGCGCCGTTTTATTTACATGAATATCCAGAAAAAAACAAAAATTGTTGCAACAATAGGTCCGGCTACAGAAAGTGAGGAAATGATGACAAGGCTTTTTTCTGCTGGCCTTGATGTGGTGCGCCTCAATTTTTCTCACGGCGATCACGCTGAGCATCAAAAACGTGTAGATGTTGCTAAAAAAATATCTAAGAAAATAGGAAAGAATGTCGCTATTATCCAGGATTTGTCTGGTCCAAAAATAAGGATCGGAGATTTTTCAACAGAAAAGATTTTTTTGAAAGAAGGAGATTTTTTTACTCTCACTACGGAGAAAATAATTGGTGATGAAAAAAGGGTATATGTAAATTACCCAAGCTTATCTGAAGAAGTAGTGGTTGGTGGTTTTATTTTACTTGATGATGGAAAGAAGAAATTGCAAATAGTTTCTATTAACGGAAATGATATTAAATGCAAGGTGCTTGTTGGCGGTGAGACAAAAGGTAGACGTGGAGTAAATCTTCCAGGTGCTCATTTAAAGATTAGTTCTATTACAGCGAAAGATAGAAAGGATTTTAAATTTGCTGTAAAAAATAAACTCGATTTTGTGGCCCTTTCTTTTGTTCGTAAACCAGAGGATGTTTTGGAGCTAAGGGAGATGATTAAAAAAACAAAAATAGATATAGGGATTATATCTAAAATAGAAACCCCAGAAGCTGTTGAAAATATAGACAAGATTATTGAGCTTTCAGACGGAATAATGGTTGCTCGTGGCGACCTTTCTATAGAAGTTCCTGCGGAAAAGGTCCCGATAATACAGAAAATGATTATAAATAAATGTAATAACGCTGGTAAGCCAGTTATTACGGCTACGCAGATGCTTGAGTCAATGATAAATTCTCCGGTGCCGACTAGAGCTGAAGTGTCTGATATTGCTAAC
>CAYOFR010000060.1:0-15547 GCA_964403475.1 uncultured Candidatus Saccharibacteria bacterium
ACTCGTTCTTGCGACGAATTCGCGAAGAAGCCCCCGTCCTCAGGAGAACACCGTGAAATCTGTCGAATCCAAGCCCCAAAACCCCAAGCTTGTTTCTCAGGTGTTCAACCTGAACGACAGTGTTGCACAAACCATTCACGATGAAGAAATTGGTCTTCTTGTCGGCCAGAGACGACATGAGACAATCAATCACCCCACAAACGAAGCCATCATCATGGAAGAACCTCTTGTCAGACAAGAGGTCAAAATCCTTTTTGATGCAAGGAATGATTGCCTTCAGTCGATCCAGCTGAGACTTGCCCGTCTTGCCATCTTCCTTCTTGAGACTTTCCCCAAAAACTTCCATGGAAAGCCTGCAAGGAAAGATATCACCTCTCTTTCTGTTGTTGAGTTCGGAGAAAAGCATTCGACCCTGGGTATTGCATCCACTAAATGGATACCCGAGGATCACCACTACACGACCATCTTTGATTTCCATGTAGCACCCACTTTTTTTAGACGAAAAACACACATGTGAAGAACGTCTTGTATTTATTATCCACGTGTCTAAAAAACGGTCAAACTAACATTTCTAATATTTAGAACGCTCTGATTCGGTATTGTGCTGACTAAAGACAACTTTTCTCACCATTTCAGGATTATTTGCATTTCTCATTTTAAACTCACTACTATCCTCTGCCGCGGTTTGCACTTCTATATCACCAAAATTTAACATTGTTGCAATAAAACCTTTCACCTCAATACTTATGTCTTGAATTTTATCAAATCTTAAATTAGAAATTTCTCGATGAAAAATACCTTTTTGATCCACATCTATTATTCTTTTTTCCGTAACATACCAAACATCTAGATAATAATTAGTCCATTGCATAAAAAAGAAAATCCAAATAAAAAGTAGCCAGATAGAATAAACAAACACAAGCAAATCTTTATACTCCAAAAATATTTTTAGAAAATTTGAAGGCAAAAAATTTTCTGCTAAAAAATATAAAACTACAGGGAAACAAACAGAAAGGAAAAAACCTAAAACATTACCAAGAAAAACAATCCAATGTTTCCTAACCTCTAATATTATTTTTTCCTCTGTCTCTAGATTGAGCATATTTTATTTAGCAAATTGCATAGCTGAAGAAAAAGAAAACATAACTATCAAAATAACTCCCGCCAAAAATATGAGCTCAGCTAAAACAATCTTGTAATTCTTCATTCCATACATTCTCCAGTGAAAAAACAAAACCGCACTAAAAAGACCCGCTATCGCACAAGCGACCACGAAAACAAGCCAGACGATATCACGAGTAATGTGTATATGAAAATTAGACAAAATAGCCAGTGGATCTTTCATTGAAAATATTATACCAAGTAAAATAAAGGCAAACAACGAGCGTCCACACCGAGCAGATTGACACTTTTATTTTTTACTGCTTTAATAGACATTCGTTACAAAACAAAAAAATGGAAATAAGAAACATAGCAATCATAGCCCACGTGGATCATGGTAAGACTACTCTTACTGACGCAATAATGAAGCAAACAGGTGCCGCAGAAGAAGGCGCTACTATGGACTCAAACGCTCTTGAAAGAGAGCGTGGTATCACTATATACGCAAAAAATACCTCTATTTCATATAAGGGCACGAAAATAAACATAGTGGACACTCCAGGCCACAGCGACTTCGGCTCAGAGGTGGAGCGCGTGCTTCGTTCTATAGATACAGTGCTTCTCGTGGTAGACGCCCAGGAGGGTCCTATGCCACAGACTCGCTTTGTATTAAAAAAATCTCTAGAGCTCGGCCTCAAACCTATCGTTATCGTAAATAAAATAGACAAACCAGCTGCTCGACCAAAAGAAGTAGTAGACGAAGTGCTCGAGCTATTTTTTGACCTAGGCGCTAGCGATGAACAAATGAATTTCACAACTGTCTACGCTGTAGGCCGAGATGGTACTGCAAAAATGAAACTAGAAGACGAGGCAAAAGATTTGACTCCCCTTTTAGAAACTATTTTAAAACAAGTACCACCAGCGCCGAGTGACACATCAGCACCACTTCGCATGCAAACTTTCAACCTTGGCTACGACAACTTCCTCGGACGTCTAGCTGTCTGCCGTGTGTATGAAGGAAAAATAAAAGTTGGTGAGCCTGTGATAGTAAAAAAAGTTGATGGAACAAACTACTCAGGAAAATTAATTAAAATTTTCACATTTGAAGGAAAACAAAAAAAGGAAATAAACGAGGCAACAGCTGGAGACATAGTGATGATAGCCGGACTTCCTCAGATATATATCGGAGAAACTATTTGCCAAAATGCAGATCAAGAAGCGCTACCTGCTATTAAAATAGACGAGCCAACAATTTCCCTAAATTTTCTAGTAAACGACTCGCCTTTTGCTGGACGCGAAGGAAAATATGTCACAGGAAGACAAATCCGTGATCGACTAGAAAAAGAGCTTGAGATAAACGTCGGTTTGAAAGTAAATTTTAATGAAGGAGAGCATTTTACAGTGTACGGACGAGGTGAGCTACACATTGCTATCTTGCTAGAAAATATGCGACGCGAAGGTTTTGAACTACAAGTATCACAGCCAAACGTTATATTAAAAGAAATAGACGGAGTCACTTATGAGCCTTTTGAAGAAGTTATAGTAGACGTGCCAGATGAAAGTGCTGGTGCCGTCATCGCTCGACTCGGCGAAAGAAAAGGAATCCTTACAAACATGAAGCAAGAGCAGGGTCATCAAAGAATTATTTTTGAAATCCCAACTCGTGGCCTACTCGGATATCGAGGACAATTTGTTATAGACACAAAAGGCGAAGGAATTATTTCAAGCCGATTTACAGAATTCAAACCACACGTAGGAGAAATAAAAAAGCAGTCATATGGCTCAATGGTTTCTATGGCAGGAGGAAAAGCTTTGGCATTCTATTTGGATAACTTGTAAGAACGAAGAGTCCTATAAATCGAGACAACAACAGAAGAATATGAAGGAATGAGCGTAAGAAATATTACAAAAGGCGACACAATGTATGTGAATCCCACAAAAGGAAAAAAACACACCAACATGCGTGCAAATGGATCTGAAGAAGGAATATTATTGGTACCAGCATTCAAGCTTTCAATCGAACGCGCGATGGAAATCATGGCCGAAGATGACTTTATAGAAATCACCCCTGAGAGTGTGAGACTGAGAAAGAAAAGTCTTAAGAAATAGAAACGATATAATTAAAATACCACCGAGTACGCGTGCGCGCAGTTCGGTGGTGACGCCGGATGCCTACGAGGCAACCGGATGCTCTTATCTCGCCTCACCGCGAAAGCATTAACGCGGTAGCGTGTTCGATTCCATTCTGCTAACCCCTGTTCCTCTAGGGGTTCATACGGACACACGATCGAACTAATGAATGTCCATACTGAGTAGATCATCTGCCACTGGAAAGCAGTCAGACGAGAGCTACCGGCTTGGGAAGGGCGTAGCGGCGACCGCGGACCACCAAGTGCCATGTGCATGCATCACAACACCCTTCTTGCCCAGAAACAACTGGGGGGATTTGCTACCCACCTCGCCCACGTAGGTGATCAAGTCCACGTGGTGCTTTTTTCTCTTTGTGTTCATTCGTTAGAGCATTAGATCTCCTCAGGTTAGGAGGAAAGGAATCAGTAATGAATAAACGCATCACCCCACAATCCGATATAACAATAACATGGGATAAATATTTTCTACAAATGAAACAATCTGATGTGTACCTAATTAATCCACAATGTATTTCCCCACTCTTGCCCGAACTATTCTCAAGGCAATAGCACCACACCCCAGCTCTCGCCCAAAAGTATGCGCCAGCCACGCATATATGCCCCACTAGTCACAGTCGCGCGGAATGTAGAAAAAGAAAAACACCACATGTGCGTGGTGTTTGTGTTGGCAGACTTGTTGTTGACTTGTTTTTGAGACAAGTCGATGAGATAAAGCACTGCCATACTTTATTCTCACTAGGTGGGTTGACTACCACCGGCTCACGAAGTTTTCTTTTGCAACGTGATGCCAACACTATCTTTTTTGTACTATCTATTGAGTGGGTTGACTACCACCGGCTCACGAAGTTTTCTTTTGCAACGTGATGCCCAACATTGACATGCTGTCTACCATCTCTCGGGTGGGTTGACTACCACCGGTCTATACGGGGATCAACCGCATAGTACCAAAGACAGCATCAAAATGTTCTGAAATATATACTAGCACACCAAAAAATAATGTCAACCCCCCCGGGGGGGGTAGGAGAACGTCCACTTCAAAACTAGTCTTTTTGATATTTCCCCACCCTGGTCCTCACTATTCTTAAAGCAATAGCACCACACCCCAGCTCGCACCCAAAAGTATGCGCCAGCCCACGCATATACGCTCCGCTAGTCACAGTCGCGCGAAATGTAGAGAAAGTAAAAATAGTGCTTGGATGCTTGGAAAAAAATTTCTGCCACAGATCCGCGATTTCTTTTTGTCGAAAATCCCCCTTTACTAGCGCAATATTGCCAAGTATTTTTTCTTTTAAATCTGCAGTGATAATGCGTCTGTCGCCCACGTGTTCGAGTTTTTTAATATCTATTTCTTTACTTGGAATTTCTATTTCACTCAGTCGCCCTTCGCGAGCCCATGCAAAAAGTGGTTTGCCATTTACCGGTTGAGATGAATACGGCGGATACGGCTGATTGTATATTCCTGTATATTTTTCAATCATCTTTGCGAATTCTTTTTTATCAAAAACCGCAGGTATTTTCTCTGCGACAATTTTGCCGAGCACATCATATGTATCAGTCTCGACACCCCACAGCACATCAAATTCATATTCTTTTTCCAGGCCTAAAAATTCCTCACGGCGAGTATTGTCTTCATCCGTCAGCACCAAAAGCACGCCTTCAGCCATTGGGTCGAGCCTGCCAGCATATGTCATCGGACTATCTTTGTATTCTGGTCGTTCTATACGTAGACGATTGAGTGCTTCTAGAGGCGTTTCGCCCAGATTTTTGTTTATTGAAAATACGGACATGACTTCATACTACTTTATAAAAATATTTAAGCAAAAGAAAACGCCGCACCGAGAATGTGCCGGATTGGCATCTTCTCAAGCGCGACGTATGTAGACACGGTTTTCTCCAAAAACCTCCTTTCATCTTAGAACGAGGATTGTCATGGTGGTATTGAGAACAAAGCAACCGCAAGGAAGAAGGCGTTCCTCGATCGTCCACTTCTTTGCTCCATAGCAAGAGAGAACGGAAGAGAAAGCAACCCCACCCCAAAGCCACCAACTCGCCGGATTCGGCTGGAACCACGCATCGTACATTGCAGGAATTGCAGCGATGGTCATTGCGGCCATACATGCAACAACGGCAGACTTCGGTCCAAAGCTCAACCAGCAGATGATGGCGACTCCAGACCCCACAGCTGAAATCGTCTCAACGGTACCCCAGTGCCACACCCCCTTCGTTAGGAGGACGATTGTGACGAGAGAGGCCCCGAGAACGAATCCTGCAGGAAGCCAAGGGCGCTTGTTGCCAGCAGCAATGCAAGTCACCAACATGAGGACATCCAGGATCGTCCACAAAATCCAGCTGGCTGTGTTCTGGTGAACATCGTGTGCCATCAGGAAAAAGGCGAATCCAACGATGGTGATGGCGGAAATCATACCGCCAGCAAAACCAATTTTCTGCTTCAAGAGTTTCCTCTTCTTTCCGGCATTTTATTGCCAACATTTTTTGTTGTATGCAAACCCACGATTGGCTGCATTTTTTAAAACTCAAAAAGTCCTAAAAGATGCAGCCAATGAAAACCATATCAAAGACCTACTTATTAAATAATAGCATAATATATAGGTAAAGTCAATAATACCAAACCAGCAAATCAAACACTTTTTACCTTGTATCACGGGCCCATTTTAGCTACAATTTAACCCATGAAGAAAATTTCGACCGATTCATATAAAGGTGTCCGCGACTTCTACCCAGAGGACATGTACGTGCAAAACTACATATTTGAGAAAATGCGAGAGACAGTAGAAAGCTTTGGTTATAGCGAATACAGCGCCTCTGTATTAGAACCATCAGAGCTCTATCAAGCAAAATCAGGTGAAGAAATAGTAAACAACCAGACATATTCTTTTAAAGACAGAGGTGATAGAGATGTGACTTTGCGTCCAGAAATGACGCCAACAGTCGCACGCATGGTAGCAGCAAAAAAGCGCGAGCTATCATACCCTCTCCGCTGGTATTCTATTCCAAATCTTTTCAGATACGAACAACCTCAGCGCGGACGACTACGTGAACACTGGCAACTCAACGTAGATATTTTTGGCGTAGAAAATAATGAAGCAGAAAAAGAAATACTTGTCGTCGCTCATAGACTCATGAAAAATTTTGGCGCAAAAGACAGCGATTTTGAAATCCGCATCAATGATCGTCGCATCATGAACGCCCTTTATGAAAAATTTGAACTAAGCGAAGAAGAAATATACAAAGTTTCAAAAGCTATAGATAAAAAGGCAAAAAGCACGGTAGAAGTTTTCAAGGAAATGCTTGGGGGTATATTTAAAAAAGATTCTCATGTAGAAGAATTTTTGAATGTAATAGAATCAAACAAAAAATTGATTGAGGTTCTCGGAGAAGACAACCCTTTGGTCAAAAATTTAGTCAATTTAATAGACGGACTTGCATCTTTGGGAATTCAAAACGTGGTCTTTGATGCTACTGTGGTGCGCGGATTAGACTATTATACAGGCATTGTATTTGAAATATTTGATACCAACCCTGAAAATCGACGATCACTCTTTGGTGGCGGACGATACGATGACTTACTTTCACTTTTTGGTAATGACAAAGTGCCGGCTGTGGGATTTGGCGCTGGTGATGTGACCGTGAGAGACCTTCTAGAAACTCACGGCCTTTTGCCTGAATTCAAATCTGCAACAGACCTATACATTGGCGTCATTGACGATGCCTTTGGAGTGGCACAAAATTTTGCCGATTCTCTGCGTGCACAAGGTTTAAATACAGCTATAGACTACACAAGCAAAAATGTTGGTGACCAAATAAAAAAAGCTCTAAATGACAAAATTCCTTTTTTGGTAATCATAGGAAGCAAAGAATCTCAAGATAAAAAAATCAAAATTAAAAATCTCACGACTCGCGAAGAGACAGATTTTGGATTAGAAGAATCAGAAAAAATAGCAGATTTTATAATCAGATAATATGAAAAAAGTAGTATTTGATATTGAAACAAGCAATATTTTTTCTGATGTTGGTAAAAACGATCCATCTCTTTTAGATATTTCTATTGTTGGAATATATGATTATGAATCCGACACCTACTCCACTTTTGAGAAAGAGGAGTTTGGACAACTTTGGCCTATTTTAGAAAAAGCTGATCTACTCATTGGTTTCAATTCTGAACACTTTGACTTACCTCTTTTAAACAAATACTACGCTGGCGATCTAGCAAAAATACAACATCTAGACATACTCAAAGAAATAAAAAACTCTTTCGGACGCAGAATGAAACTCGACCAAATAGCCGAGGCAACTTTAGGTATAAAAAAATCTGGGCACGGGCTTGAAGCTGTAGAATGGTGGCGAAAAGGTGAAAAAGAAAAAGTGAAAAAATACTGCCTTGATGATGTGAAAATTACGAAAGATGTCTTTGAATACGCAATAAAAAACAATGGTTTAAAGTTTAAGGAAGGTGGCGTAGTAATGGAAATAAAACTTGATACAAAACATTGGAATAAAAAATCTGAAGATTCTGGTGCAGGAATGACTTTTACCCTACCTTTTTAATTTCTGAAAAAAAATATAGAAAATAGAAACCGCGCGAGGGACGTAAGGCGCTCGCGCGGAAGTGAGACTGAAGTCTGGTTTCTGGTGCCAAAACACTAGTCACTAAACACAAACCAAATGTCGTGGCTACCAAAGCCGTTGAATTGGTTGACCGGAAACAGTCCGACAGCGGGCACACCGTCCCCCAAGACAACGCAACACAGATGGCGTTTGTCAGGGAAGCCAGTATGATTCAGCGTACATCCGACAGTCTCCACGAGAACTACCCCACCTTGACCGATCTTCTTGTGAAGTCCGGGGTGTGCCGTCTTGATGGCAAAAAGTGAACGTGGTTCGACTGTTTTCAGGCCATTATCCTTGGCCCAAACAACAGCACTGTCCAAACCACCGTCACCTTCTGGGAAATTCAGCAGAGTGAGGCTCTTCTTGATCATCCCATTACCAACGGGAGGATAGAGTCCGCCTACCCGGCTTACATCAAAAGAGCCGGGGCGCATGACAGCCATCACAGAAATTGCATTGACCCACTTGCTGTCTTGCCGAACATCAACCACAATCCCGTGAGTCCGGACACGAAACTTTAGTGACGTCTTCGTCATGTACTGAATCTCCGTTAAGTTTGTACCCCTAAATACCGACACAATCGGTACTTCCAAAACAATTTATACACACTATACAGTGCAATGTCAATATTAATTAAAAAAATATAAAAATCGCCAATGCGAGCAGAATACGATAGACAATAAAAGCATTGAGGGTGTGTCTACGCAAATAAATAATTAAAAAATGAATTGAAGCAAGACCAACCACAAAAGCGACGATAGAACCGACTACGAGTGGTATATCTATTCCCCCATTGCCACCCAAATCCAATAACTTTTTTAAACCCGACCCAAGCAAAATCGGCAACGACAAAAGGAAACTAAACCGCACAGCGTCTTCTCTTTTAATACCAAGCAAAAGCCCACCTGAAATAGTAGAGCCAGATCTAGACATTCCAGGTATTAAAGCGAGTACTTGAAAACATCCGACGATAAAACCACGCTTTACAGAAACATCTTTTCCATTGAGATTTTCTTGCGCCATCTTTTTTGCATACTTTTCCGCCACAAAAAATAAAATACTTCCAGCGATAAGCGCCCACGCTACAGTATGCGCGTTTCTAAAAAGTGCGTCTATTTTATTTTCAAATAGAAAACCGAACACAACTGCTGGTATCGTACCCAACATCACCGCCCATATCCATATTTTATTTTTCGCATCTCTCACATTTACGAGCGCAAGAATATCTTTCCCGAAATACAAAATTACGGCAAGAGAAGTAGCGAGCTGAAGCACTGCATCATACGCCAGAGATCCAGACAAACTTAAGTCTAGCCACTCTCTTATTAGAATAAGATGCCCCGAAGAAGAGATAGGTAGAAATTCCGTAACACCCTGCACAAAACCCAAAATTATAGAATGAAAAATGTCCATACCAATCACAATATCATTTGTGATACAATAAGTGAAATTAATAATAAATCTTTAATCATGGAAAAGAATTCGCTTACAATACCGATGGCCATAATAATCGCTGGCGCAATAATAGGTGGTGCATTAATACTTACAAACAAAAACAACGCTACTCTCGTTGAAAATCCTAGCGCAAAAAAACAAGCTATAGATATAAACATAAATCCTATAGATTCATCAGAACATATCGTAGGTAATCCCAATGCTCCAGTACTACTAGTAGAATACTCAGATACAGAATGTCCTTTCTGTAAAAGATTCCACGAAACACTCAATCGTTTTGTAAATGAATATGGAAAAGATGGAAAGTTTGCTTGGGCTTATAGACACTTTCCTCTAGATGGATTACACAAAAAAGCCAGAAAAGAGGCTGAGGCTACAGAATGTGCAGCTGATCTAGGTGGCAATGCGAAGTTTTGGGAATACCTAAATGCTTTATATTCAAAGACAAATTCAAACGACAGTTTGGATCCAGCAGAGCTACCCAAAATAGCCGTGCAAGTAGGTTTGGATAAAACAGCGTTTGAAGCTTGCTTAAATAGTGGTAAATTTTCAGCAGAAGTAGAAAAAGATGCTTCAGAAGCAGTAAAAATAGGAGGGAACGGCACACCTTATAGCATATTCATCTTAAGTAAAGCACCTAGCAAAGAATTAAGAGAATTCATTGCTTTCAACAACGCTGAGATACTAAAAATGCAACCACCTGGTAGCTCTGACATGATGGGTCTGTCAAAAGACGAGAGAAAAATATTTGTAAGCGGTGCTATGCCCTACGAAATGATGAAGTCTATTATTGATTTGATTTTGAAGTAAAGAGAACAAAACTCTAACTAGAAATCTTTCTCAAAGCACACCACTGACACTTTTCGTCTTCACAAACCTTATCCAAAATCGCACCAGAAAAAACACTTTCTGCTAGTGTGGCTATGTTTTCTTTTATACTTACCAAATCCTCTGCTAAGACCGGCAGTGACTCTCGACGTATTCTTCCCTGATCGTCTGGTGTTAAAAATATAAGAGAAGAATTGATTGCCTTTCCTTGTGAGTCAGGATTTTGGGAAAGAAGTAAGGTGTAAAATACAAGTTGTCTAAAATATCCGCCATCTGAATTTTTGGTCTCACCTTTTATCTCAGCTTGTGTCATACCCTTTTTTGTTTTGAAATCAAATACCTCTACTGTATTTTCACCAAATATTACTAAATCAAGCTTTCCATGTATCAAGATCTTGATTTTTTCGCCACCAGAAATCTCAACCTCAATTTCCCCCGCTGATGGTTTTTCAACATTAATCTTTCCTTCAGTATCGAAAAGGTCTTTTAGTCCCGCAACAATATTTGGAATCTCCTTCTCGAGCGTTTGCTTCAAAGCCTCTATTTCAAACTTCCTCAAAAAAGAATCATCTAAATATTCAAAAGCTTTTTCTTTTATCATCTTTTCAATCTGTTCTAGTGGGCCTTTTCTAAAATCCGTTCCAGATCTAAATACATATGCTAGTGCTGTGTGCATTGCATTACCTTTTTCAGAATTAACATTTGGTAATTCTGGAATTCTAAGAACGCTTTTATACAAAAAGCTATTGGGACATGTCAAAAAATGATTGAGAGCTGTCACAGATAGCCCGTTTTCTGTAAGAACTCTTTTTGCTGCTTCAAGATAGCTCGCTCTAAACTTTTCTTCTCCGGTTTTTCGTGGCTGATATGGAACAAACTCCATTTTTCCAACATTTTCTATCTCGACGTTTTCTTCTCCAAGCTCATCTATAAAACGAAGTGTCAATTCCATTTCACCGTTTTCCAACTCATTGTGAGTTAAAATTTCTACGTGTTTTTTGGCTCGCGTCAAAGCTACATAAAAAAGTCTTCGAGAATCTTTTACATCATCATCTTTTGAAGGCTTATCAAACGGAAGTGCAAAAAAAGAAGAATGTGATTTTTTCATCCAAAACGACTCTGTGGCGTATGGAATAAAAACATAATCAAATTCAAGACCCTTACTACCATGTGCAGTCATAATTTTTACGCGTGCATCAGAATCACCTGAGGAAACTTTTACCTGCTTTTGTTCGGACAAATTTCTGTATGAAATAAGCTCATCAATAAGAATGACTGTGTCAGAAGAATTGTCTCTACTTCTTAAAATAGTTTCTGCAAAATCAATAATTCCACGCCAAATTTCTACTCGCTCCGGCTCAACAGAAATTTTTTCAATATATCCAGATGTCTCGGCAACTTCAAATAGAAAACCGAGAGGATCACCAGACAGCATGCTATCTCGCAGTGTTTTTAACTTTTCTACCAACGTTCCTTTTTTTACACCTCCAGATGATCGGATCTCTTTTAAAAGTGATAATTGATCTTCAAAAGAAACGTTCCACAACCCGGCTACAACAGTCCTAGAAAGCGCCTCATTGTCTAGTGGATTTTTTATCGCAGACAAAAGATCAAAGAATAATCCACCAGCAGGATGTTCAAATATTCCAACATTTCTCACACTTGCCGCTCTAATACCATAACTTTCACAAAGCCTTTTTAGACGACCAACCGCCGCATTTGTACGCACAATGAGAGCAATCTCAGAAGAATCATCTGCGAGTATTTCCTGTATCTTTTTTGCCATATATCCCTCTGAGTCGGTAATGCTATTAGTTTTCACAATAGTGACAGGACGCTCCTGAGCATCTTTTTTACCAGATGTAAGCTCTAGACGAAGCTCGACATGCTCTCCTTCTTCGTAATTATTTTCTATAAGACGAAATCCGGCATCAAGAATTTTTTGTTGTGAGCGATAATTTGTATCAAGCTGAATGAGTTTGACGTCACGCCAAATATTTTTAAATTTAAGAAAATTTTCTACAGACGCACCCTGAAAACGATAAATAGCCTGTTTTTCATCACCAACAATAAACACGTTTGGTGTGTCAAAAAAGTCAGCAATCATCAATATCAGATCATTTTGAGAATCATTAGTATCCTGATGTTCGTCAATGAGTAGATACAAATATTGCTCTTGAAGTAGTCGCAAAAGAAGCTCGTCACGCTTGAGCGCTGTCTGAAGCTCAAAGATCATATCGTCAAAATCAATTTTTTCAGCTTCTTTTTTTGCCTGCTCATACAAATCATACACATCCGCGAAAAGAATTGTTTTCTCACATTTTTCGATTTTTTTCTTGGCGTCAGCCTTCAACTCACCTTTTGTTTTTCCTCGGCTGGAAATCTGAGTTTCGTCGTTTTGTATCTGCGCAATCATTTCTACAGCAAATGATTTTATCATCTCCGGTGTATATGCTTCTTTTTTAGCTTCACTGATAGTACGAAGAATGGGATCAATATACATATCCGGTTTTCCAAAAGGTCGTAAATCCGCAAATTCTTTTTTCTGTAAAATTTTTTCTATAAAATTTCTTGCTTCTATATCAGTCGCAGGCTCTGTTTCAAAAAGATGTGGAAAATGATCTGGAAAATCACGAATGACAGACACAGCAAAGCTATGAAAAGTATGGATGCGAATATCATCAGATCGGCTACCGATAATCTCACGCAGTTTTTTTCTCATCGCCTTTACCCCAGCTTCTGTATAAGTAATAGCCAAAATGCCCGAAGCTGGTGTTTGGGTCTCCTTTAAGATATTTGCAATACGAAGCGTTAGAATAGACGTTTTGCCCGTTCCAGGGCCGGCAATGACCATTACAGGGCCTTCTATAGTATCTACAGCCTCTCGTTGGCGAGGGTTTAGGTTTTTATATAATTCTTGGAATTTTTGTGTGGTCATTTATAGGATTATATCACGCTGGAACATAAGAAAAGCCACGGATGTTTTTTACGCATACGTGGCTCAAAGTTGATTTCTTTTCAGAGAAAAGAAGATCTCCGCCAACTCTTCTCTGCAACAAAGAAGCATTTTTGTGAGTGCCCTCTCCTTGATTTGCCTGACTCTCTCCACACTGACACCCAGCTCACCCGCAATCTGAGGCAGGTTTCTCGGGGTATCGGTGTTGATTCCAAAATAGATCGAGATGATCTCACGCTCTACTGGTTTGAGACAATCAAGTGCCTTGGAAATAACCTCATACCTCTTTCTCTCTGACTCTGCAAAAGAGGCGTTCTCCCAAGGCTGCTTTTCTTTGCCCGAAAGAGAGTCGATCAGAGGATCTTTTGAAAACTTAGAAGAAAGTTTCGCCTCAACTGAGACCTGCTTTACCTCTAAGTTTTTCTTAAGAAGCTCAATCTTGGATACAGGTAGGTTCATTTCCACAGACAACTCTTCGAGCGTCGGCTTACGTCCAAGTTTTATGTAAAGCCTTGTGATGGCCTTTTTATACTTAGACATCTTAACCGACATCGATACTGGCATACGAACAGTTGCCGAGTGGTTTGTCTCAATCGACCTTGTGATCGAGTTACGAATCCACCAAGAAGCGTAGGTGGAAAACTTGTAGCCACGACGCCAGTCAAACTTGTCGATAGCCCTGTGCAGACCAATCATTCCCTCTTGGATAAGGTCATCGAGAGAGAAAAACCTGGACTTCTTTTTCTTTGAAGTCCTCCTGGTCCAGAAGAAGACGGAGAATTTGACAACGAGTTTCAGATTGGAAGATGCCACGATCTTCCTTGCCTCGACGTCACCTTCCTCTATCTTCTTGAAAAGTTCCACCTCCTGCTCTCTTGTGAGGATTGGGTATCTCTTGATCTCCTCTTTGAAACAGATTAGGGAATCATGAAGATTCTGATCATCCTTATCATTGAACATGTATCACCTCCTTTCTTTTTGTTTGGGTGACTTCTCAAAACAGACTACGATACTTTGATAAAAAGTCAATAATAGAAAAACCGCGTCAGACAAATCTGTACGCGGTCATGAGAGTGGTCCGTAGATGTTTTCCAGATGTTTGAGTGCCTCCTTTTGAAGTCGGATTCTTTTTAGAGCACGCTGTTCTAGGCAACTTACTTTTTGTCTTGAAATTTTCATGATGCTAGCAATTTTTTTATAGCTTCTAGCACCATGTCCATCCAATCCAAAACGCAAGATAATCACCTTCTTCTCATCTTCCTTAATACAACCCAAAAGCAGTTTGAGCTGTTTGCTTTTGAAAGTATCAAGGTCCAGCTTCTCCACAATCTCATCAGAGGGCTCTTCGTCGTTGGACAAAAAATGATACGATGTCGCACCAGTTTTGTCGTTTTGAACCTCATCGAGAGACTGAATGGAAAAAGTCCAACGCATCATGAGTGAAGCATCAGAGATTTCAATACTCATCTCTTTTGCAATCTCATCAATTGATGGATCTCTACTGAGTTTTTGCCGTAGAATTTCAAATGTTCTTCGAAAAGCTCGGGCGTCCTTCCATGAGTTACGGGGGTTTTTTATGATCTCAGAACGCTCCCTGATCAGCTCAGAAATCGATTTACGAATCCACCAGGTTGCGTAGGTTGAAAACATGACCCCAACTTTCAGATCAAATCTATCAACCGCTTCACTAAGACCGACCATTCCCTCTTGGATCAGATCTCCCAAAGAGAAGCTTGCACCATCAGGTACTCTATACCTTTTTGATGCAATATTTACGACAAGTCTCAGATTGTGAAGTATGACGAGATCCCTCCCACTTCTGTCTCCCTGACTAACCCTTTGGAAAAGTTCCCGCTCTGTTTTTTGGTCCAAAACAGGATACTTTGAGAGGTCGACAGAACGCAACCACAGATGCTCATTTTCTAGAGTCTTCTTTTTGTGCATTTCCCAACCTCCTTTCTTTTTTGTTTAGGTGAGAATCTTGCAAAAGATTAAGATATAAAAAACCCAAAGTCAACAAAGAAATTAGTAATTTCTCAGTCTGTTTATATTTTCATGCTGGCGGATTTTTTCATGCGCCTTTGCCTCAATCTGTCTAATACGCTCACGAGTCACGCCAAACTCTTTACCTACTTCCTCAAGTGTATGGGTAATACCGTCCACAAGACCATGTCGCATCTCTAGAATTTTTCGTTCTTTTGGTGGAAGATCGTTTAGAATTTCTTTTACTTGATCTGAGATAATACGTCGTGAAGAATCCTGATCTGGAGAAAGAATTTTGTCGTCAGCAATAAAATCACCCAGAGTTGATTTACCATCGTCACCGTCATCACCCACCGGACTTTCAAGAGATACAGTGCTCTGGTCGATTTTTTCAATATTATAAACTTTATCTACATCCAAATTCATTTCCATCGCCACTTCTTCT